>JAQTTS010000237.1 GCA_028710655.1 Dehalococcoidales bacterium | reverse complement strand
CGAATGGGCACAATGGTTTCGCACCGCCCAAAGGTTTGAACACAAAGTGCCTGCACAGGATAGGGGGGACATCAGACATAGTATCATACTGGAACTGGCAAGGACTAGAGCCAGGAACGGCGAACAGCCATTCAGCGAGGCGATGATGTGCCGTATCGCAAGCTGTGTGGTCGCTCTCTACTGGCGAAAGCAATACAAGCTCACCAATGGGCTTGAGTGCGGAAGCTGTAGCCAGAAGCAAAGGGCAAAATGCCGGTCGGCGGACTTATACCGCCAGTGTCCAAAGGCTATCAAGATTGAATACCTGTCAAAGCCGATAACCGATGAGAACGGCAACGTAACCGAGTTCGGAGACACGATAGCCGATGACAAGGCTATTGACATTGGAGCTTGGCTAGATGCCCGCACTTTCCTGCTCAGCTTTCCGCAACGGCTTGTCCTGATAGCTCACAAGAAGGTTGACGGCACACCGCTCACAGGTGCCGAAATGAAGTACTTGTGTAAGTGGCGGAAACGAGAACAAAAAACTCTTATTGCGGGGTAAGGTTTTCACCCTCTTTACCAATATATATAGTGGGAGCACCGATAATGCCAGCGAATTGCGGGTTATCGGTAGCTTACTACTAGACGAAGCCGATAGCCTTGCCCACTGTCGGATAGTCAAAAAGGGGGTATGTAATACGGAACAATTGAATATTGAGGGCAAGCGTTCAGGTGAGGGCTTTTGTGCTCACAAGGCAATACTGGTTCACGCCCTGTCCAGGGCATTAGCCGAAAGGGTAGTGCTGATGGACTTCACAATCGGGCGGAAAGGCTTCCTTGCCTACCTGAAGTCATTGGGCGGGAGTAATGTCGTAAAAGTCGTTCCCTCGTCCAACGGCAATGCCAGCGGGTTGCGGGTTGCTGATAAAAGACTGAAGGTGGTTTGCGGAGCAAATACCAGTTACCTTGACGATATGGCTTGGGTTGGTGATAAGACACCCTTGACGCTCTGCGCTGTCAGGGTCAGTCCTTCCAATGCTGTCAAGCCTAACCTCGGAGCACTGGAGCTATCGGAAGCCCTATCAAGGGTCTTGCCGTTCACCACTAAAGAGGACTCAAAGCCAATCCTTCAATGTGTCCTTTTCAGGGTGAAAGACGGCAAGCTCACGATGGTGAGCGCCGATGGTTACAGGCTTGCGGTGGTGAAGCTGGATTTTGACGGCGATGAGAGGCAAGTCCTGATTAGCAGGGACGACCTGCGGGGTATCACCAGTGCCCTGCGAAGGGCATACAGGGTGAAAGTGGGCTTTGAGAAAAGCGGGGAAAGCCTTGACGGAATGAGCCTAGTGCTGGACACGGAGCTAATCCGCTACAAATGGCGGGGGGCTGATGGGAACTTTCCCGAATACGAGAAGCTCATACCCGCCGACTTCAACACCTTTGTTAGCTTTGATACTAACGAGGCAATCAGGGCGGTAAGCTCACTCAAAGTCCTGTCCGATAGCAAGGCATACCCGATAGACCTCACAATCGGCAACGGCAAGCTCACGATGTCCAGTCCCGATGATAAGGGAATGGCAGAGATACCCGCCGATACACAGGGCGATGGCAAGATACGACTGGATGGCAGTTACCTTGCTGACGCCTTAAGAGCGTGTGGCGGGATGGTAGAGCTAAAGCTGGTAAACAGTCAATCGCCGATGCTCTTTACCTCTCCCGACTATGAGCTGGTGGTAATGCCGATGTTTGCTGGTGAAAGCCAGAAGCCGAAAGGTGAGACCGAGACCGCCGAGCCAGTCAAGGTAGAAACCGAACCCGCCGAGGATACCGAGCCAACCGAGCCAGAAGCCGAAATGGTAAGCGAAGCCGAGAAAGCCGAAGCGGTAGCCGAAGCCGAGGCAATCGCCAAAGCCGAGAAGCCGAAGCACAAGGCGAAACGCAAGGCAAAAGAACCAGTCGCCGTAGCATAAAGCCTGAACTGAACGCTTGAACTCACAAAACAGCCAACGCAGGAAAGCGGGGGAGACCCCGCTTTTTTGCTTTTTTAGGGGTATTCGTTTCCCCAATGCGTGGGAACGGATACCCCTTTTTTGTGGCAAAAGGGGCAGGGGGCACCGATGCCCGATGGCAGAGGCAGACCTTGATAGACGTAAGCCCTCGATGGCAGGGACAGCACCAGCGGTTGCGTACTTTTGGAAGTCCAGTAGGACAGTTGCACAGTACGAGCCACAACCAAAGAGAGTAGGTACTCCCAGATTATTCGTAATTCATGAAGAAAGGAGGAAGCCGACTATGGCGGATACGGACACTATCTTTGTCCTCAGTAAGGAAGATGTTGTCGATTGCGCCAGGGAGATGGGTATCCCTGAAGAAGCGATAACCGATGACATCCTTGCCCAGGTGAAGAAGGGCGTGGAATGGGGACTGGAGTGCTGGTCTGATGTCGTCAAAGAAGCCATCAATATGGCTCTCAAGAGCTAGCCCAATTCATCCCGTGCCCATTCTTGCAGGGGTTACTATGCCTAAAAAACTGAATAAAAGGAGGTGAACCTATGCCTATCAAATGGAATGCGCTGATGGTGAATGAGGCAATGGACATGGTCGACGAATACGTCAATCAAGCCATTGAACCTCTGGAGCAAGCGAAGCTTGTAGCCACTGAAGCGCGGAAAATCCCCAACCTGCCAGGATACATTGACCAACACCTATCCCGTCTCATTGGCGAAATCGAGCGGGTTACTGGTGGGGTATCGCCCTGGAACCAGCAACCACATCCGGGGAATGTCCGTTCTGCTATTAGCTCTGTCCGCGAGTCTATCCCAAGCGGAACTGTAGATGCAGAGCGACAGAAGGTAAACAGCGGCAAACAGCTCAGTTTGGTGAGCTAATGCCAGCGATACCGGTAATTGAAGGGGTTACTATGCCCAAAATCTGAATATAAAGGAGTAAGAAATATGACAACAGGTCAGATGGACTTGTTTAACGGGGTGAAACTTGTCGAGCCTGAGCCGACCACTACAGTGAGGCTGGGACGGAAAGCAGTCCAGATACCACTTCGCAAGAAACGGCGGGAAGCCGTCAATCGCCTGATGGAGATACTGGAAGAGCTGGAAGGTAAGGACATCTACATCGGCTCCTATGACGCCGGCGGGCGCCACTTCTGGCTCGATAACTTGAAGCTCCAGCGGCTTCAACTGGAATGGAATCCTATCAGGCTAAAGAGCGACCAGAACTATATCCCCGGAGTCATTGTACTCTGGGGAAGCAAGTCGGCAGCCGTCAGGATATTCACCGACTACCTTGTAGCCGTGCGTGAGCAGGAGTACCAGGGCTACTGGCACTATCTGTTGGATTTCCGTAACGGTTTCTGGCAAAGCCCGATTGACAACTTCAGGTCACACTATGCCTGCCTGCACATAACCAGGTTCAAGGACTAGAAGTCCAATTTCCAAATATTGAAGGGGTAACTATACCCTAAAAAGGAGGTGATACCCATAGATACCATACATGTAATCAACCCGTCTTTCCCCACTGGCCAGATTGTCGTTTCAAGAGGAGTTTACGACCTTGCCTGCCAGAACCCGGATTTTGCCCGGTTCATCCAACATTCCCTCAACCGGCATGTGGAATGCGATTGGGGAGATGTGGATGATGAGGACAAGCAGACCAACGACCAGGCGCTCAAACAGAGCACCCGCCTGCTATCGGCTTATAACGATGACCGTTTCCCGAAGAACGGGATAGCAACTATCTGGATAATCACCGAAGCCGACCGGAGCGCCACTACTATTCTGTTCCCTGACGAATATTAACCTGGCACCATAACCAAAATGAATAAAAGGAGGGTTACTATGTCTAAAAATATGGACTCGATGGTAGATGACCTTGTCGGCACCTTAACCGATCCTATCATCGTCTACCCGGGTGGCTGGGGAGATAGTCTCCCCGAATGGCTAAAGAACGCCATCACTCTGGAAAGGTTGACTGAAAACATGAAGGTGGCCAAGGGAGAGCAGTCTACGGGGACGAATGC
>JAQTTS010000236.1 GCA_028710655.1 Dehalococcoidales bacterium | reverse complement strand
ATAAGAATTTCGACATCACCAACATCGATCCCGAGGGATGGCAGACCTCAATAACCAGACAATACGGCGGCAAGGGTGAAGGCATAAGAGCAATACAGTTAAACCCTAACATGTCTTACCCGGACAGGTTAAAGGTTACCCTCAGCCCTCTGCCGAACACTGAACCCGGACCGGGAGATTACATCCTCACCATCGGGGCATCCTCGGGTGACATCGAGGACACCATCGAGCTCACGGCAGTAGTAACCGAGATACCCCCAACCCACGAACTGAACCTGGTGACCAATACCGGGAGACTCGATGCCATAGCCAAGGCCGGCGAGGATAATACTCTAACCATCAACCTGACCAATTCAGGGACAGGGACCATCGAAGACATCAGCTTCACCTCGGACAAGTCACAGGGATGGGGCATCACCTTCAGCCCCACCAGCATAGCATCTCTGGAACCCGGCGAGTCAGAGGATATCGAGGTAACCATCATTCCACCCAACAGGACAATTGCCGGCGACTACAGTGTGACGCTAACCGCCACAGGTAGCGATAGCTCCTACGATAGGGTGCTGCTCAGAGTCAGCGTGCACACTCCTACCACCTGGGGAGGAGCCGGCATCGCGATTATCGCCGCGGTCGTCACCGGGCTGGTCTTCCTGTTCCGGAAGTTAGGGCGACGCTGATCCGGATAAGACTATTCCGAGCAGCCGCAAAACTAGGGCAAGTACCTGCAGCGATCTTACCTCACTGTGCCGCCCGCCACGGGGTATCCCGTCTTTCCTAATCCTCGGGATAGAAAGCCAGCGCTAATGTACGGGGCCCGCCTACGACACAGGCTGCCGTCGAGTGCGGAGTAATATGGACTTCCCCGCTGATGTCGAAACGGGAGAGCAGCTTATTCCTCAGTTCTTCTACTTCACCGGTATTGTTGGTATAGCTGACAGCGGCATTTAGCTTCTTATTGCCGCCCTTTTCGCTGACCATCTCCAGCATTTTCTCCACTGCCCTTGCCTTGGTCCTGTTTTTGGTTATGAACCGGGGTACCCCTCCGGAGGTGCTGTCTATCTCCACGACAGGGTATATCTTCAATGGAGCCTTGGTTATGGGGGCTTCCGTACCCGCTCTTCCTGCCCTCTCAAAGAAGAACATGGTCTCGGGTACCGTCAAGTAGGTGACCCGCCCGGTCACCTGATGAGCGATATCAACAATCTCCGGCAGGCTCTTGCCCTCACTGGCGGCTCTGGCTGCAGCCAGGACAACCAGCAACTGACCGCAAATAGCGGTTCGACAATCGACAACCTCAATAGTAACGCCGTGCAGCTCTTCTTTAGCTATCTCTCTGGCCCGAAGCGCCGCATTATAGCTTGCCGAAATCACCGAAGAGATAGCAATGTACAAGATGTTCTTTACCATTTGACTTGCCTCCTCATAGGCCTTCAATATATCGCCCGTAGTGCTGGCCGATGTGGTCGGCAGGTTACGGTAAGACTCAAGCCGGGTAAAAAGGAGGTTTCTATCATAGGTATTATCCAGATAGTCCTTACCATCCATGATAAGGTGGTAAGGCACCACCCGGACATCATATTCTCCAGCCAGTTCAGGAGTCATTGAGGAAAGCGTATCGGTAACAATCATGGTACTCTTCATCAAAGGCACCTCCGCTCAATACTCGATTACCCAGTCTACACCAGAATCAACCGGGGCTCAAGCATCGTCAGTGCCGATTAAATACTCTTGCACACCGGAAAGCAGTTGCCACACCGGCATACATGACATATAATCTAGAGACTCCAGCCAAAGAGGTGCGGGATGGCAATTCGGATTACGACCCTGAGTGAGAATACCGCCGGTCCGGGCAATTTCCTCGGCGAATGGGGTTTAAGCATCCTGATAGAGTCCAAAGGACTGAAACTGCTCCTCGACTGCGGTCAAAGTATCTCAGCCGTCCATAATGCCGATATCCTCGGCGTTGACCTCGGCAAAATCGACAAGGTCATTCTAAGCCACGGTCATTACGACCACACCGGCGGCCTGCGCCCCGTCCTGAGCAGGATGAAGAAAGGGATAGAGATCATCGCCCACCCCGATGTATGGGCGGCAAAATACGCCCGCCGCCCGGGCCGTGCCGACCGTTACATCGGCATCCCCTACCGGCGGAATGAGCTGGAAAGCCTGGGTGCCTGCTTTAAGGAGGAGAAGGGACCAATCAGGATAACCGACGCCGTAATGACCAGCGGCGAAATCCCCATGGTCACCGGTTTTGAGGACATCCCACCCGACCTGCAGGTAAAGGGGACGGGCGGTTTTCAGCCGGACCAGCTTCTTGACGACCAGGCCCTGATTTTGCAGACCGGGGCAGGTCTGGTTGTCATCCTGGGCTGCGCCCACCGCGGCATCATCAATACCATCTACCATGCTCAACAGCTCACCGGAGTGAAGAAACTACACGCGGTGCTGGGCGGCTGCCACCTGAGCAACGCTCCCCCGGAACGGGTGCGGCTGACCGTCAACGCCTTGAAGGAGATGGGTGTCGAGAGGCTGGGCGTATGCCATTGCACCGGACTGCCCGCCGCCGGTATTATGGCCCAGGAGTTCGGCAAGCGGTTCTTCTTCAATACAGCGGGTACGGTTATTAAACTGCCTTAAGGAGGTACCTACGAATCTTTCCGTTGAATTAGCCCCCGGACACCCGACCGGCCTGCTGCTGGCCAACCCGGTCATGACGGCCTCGGGTACCTTCGGCTACGGCACCGAATACAGCCACCTGTTCGATATACAGAAGCTGGGCGCCATTGTCAGCAAGGGGACCACACTCGAGCCTAGGGAAGGTAATCCACAGCCCAGAATAGCCGAGACCGCCTGCGGGGTACTCAACGCCATCGGGCTGCAGAACATCGGTGCCGAAGCCCTGATCAGAGATAAAGCGCCGGTATGGGCAGGCTGGCAGGTGCCGGTTATCGTCAACATCGCCGGGGAGACCGTCGACGAATATGCCCGGCTGGCCGGTCTGTTGAACGGTGTCACCGGAATCAGCGCCCTGGAAGTAAACATCAGCTGCCCCAATGTTAAAGCGGGTGGAGCCGAGTTCGGCACCACTCCCGAATCAGCCGCCAGGGTAACCGCCGCAGTCAAGGCAGCCACCTCGCTACCGGTGCTGGTCAAGCTGACCCCGAATACCGCAGATATTCGCAGGGTGGCAGCAGCGGTCGCCCGGGCCGGGGCCGACGCCATATCCCTGATCAATACCATCAAGGGAATGACAATCGACATTACCCGGCGCAAGCCCCTGCTGGGCAACATCAGCGGCGGCCTGTCCGGACCGGCGGTGAAACCGGTGGCGCTATACATGGTCTACGAGGTAGCCGGCGCCGTAGAGATACCGGTAATCGGCTGCGGCGGCATTACTACTGCTAACGACGCCATTGAGTTCCTGATAGCAGGAGCCAGCGCCGTCCAGGTAGGAACAGCCAGCCTGAGCGAGCCGCAGGCACCCTTCCGTGTTCTGGAAGGAATAGAGGAGTTCATGACCAGGGAAGGCATATCAGACATCACCGAGCTAATCGGTGCCGCCCGGTCGAAGCCCCGGTAACAACCTTCACTAAACACCGCAGCATGAGTTCCGGGATGCTACGGCGGTCTGGCCTCCAGTGCTTCTACCCTGGCCGTCAACTCTCTTAGCGCCGAGATAATCCACCCGATGGTAGCATTCATACTGATGCCCGGCTGGGGCTGAAGCACCCCGGCGGTCCGCTCATCCATCCTGAGGATAGACTGGTTAATCTCCTCGAGTCTGATACCGAGCTGGTGCCCGTCCCCGGCAAAGGAGGGGTCAGCCAGCTTGGCCCGACACCTGTTCCCGGCGCTACGAAGGGCCTGCAGACGCGCCAGATGAGCATCGTGTATTGCGGCCGCCCGGTCCCGGTCGTACTGTGTGACCGGAACAATGACCTCGGAGGGCAGGCTGGTCCGCTCAAAGGTCTCGATGATTCTATCCGGGTGCCCCTTGCGCTTCTTCACCACGGCATGGGTGGTAAGTGCTTT
>JAQTTS010000015.1 GCA_028710655.1 Dehalococcoidales bacterium | reverse complement strand
AGAACATGTTGGGGGTCATCATGCCGTGCTATAGCTGCGGGGAAGATGCCGAGCATGCCCTGGCCGTAGCCAGCCGGTTTTCTATCCCGACCAGGGTGGTAGCTCTGGATTCCGTCTTTGACACCCTGCTTGAAGTCTTAGCCGGCAACGATGTGGAGCCGGCTCTGGGCAAGATGGCCAGGTCTAACCTTAAGGTCAGGTTAAGGATGCTGCCCCTTTATTACTTTGCCAACCGGCTGGGTTACGCTGTGGTCGGGTCGAGCAATCGCTGCGAGCTTGCCATCGGCTACTTTACCAAGTACGGAGATGGCGGAGTGGATATTATGCCCCTGGGTAATCTGGTTAAGGAGCAGGTAAGAGAGCTGGCCCGTTTCCTGGATATCCCGCAGCCGATTATTGATAAACCTCCCTCGGCCGGTCTGTGGCCGGGACAGACCGATGAAGACGAAATGGGCATTAGCTATCAGGCGCTCGACCGCTATCTACTTACCGGCGAGGCTCCGGATGGGTTGAGAGAGAAGATTGAGGCGAGGATAGCGGCCAATGCGCACAAGCGTCTGCCGCCGCCGGTCGCTGTTTTTAACGAAGGATGGCTTGAGGATGGGAACCGGCAAGGTTAAGATTGTCACTGATAGTACTGCTTCCCTGTCAGCGGAGGAGACTTCCCGTTACAATGTCCGCGTTGTGCCGCTTAAGGTTATCTTAGGAACGGAGGTCTTCAATGAGGGAGTGGACATTACCAATGAGGAATTCTATTGCCGTCTGTCCAGGGACGGTGTTCTGCCGACCACTTCGCAGCCTTCGGTAGGCGATTTTACCCGGCTGTACCGCGAGCTTGCTGAAGCGGGACACCCTATCCTTTCTCTTCATATCTCCAGCCTGCTCAGTGGAACGGTCAATTCGGCCAGAGCAGCCAGGAAGAAGCTGCCTCAGGCACAGATTGAGATAGTGGACTGTCTCACGGTAGCCTTGCGTATGCTGATTGCCCCTGCCGTCAGGGCTGCGGAAGACGGGCAGAGCCTGCCTCAGCTCAAGTCTTCTATTGAAAGACTAAATTCCTGCATGAATGCTTTCGGTGCGTTTGGTACACTGGAGTACCTTGCCAGGGGTGGGCGTATCGGGGTGGCCAAGGCTTTGCTCGGTACCCTGCTTCGGATTAAGCCGATCCTGGCTTTTGAGGGCGGTGAGCTTAAGGTGCTCTCCCGGGCGAGAACCAGTGCTAAGGCAATAGAGTATATCATAGAACTGATGAAACTACGGCAGAGAGGACGATCTCCGGACCATGTTGGTGTAGTCCACACGGCAAATATGGAATCGGCCCTGTTGCTCAAAAAGGAGGTCGAGGCCTGTTTTGACTGCGTCGACCTGGAGCTTCTTGAGCTGGGTCCGGTATTGGCCAGTCACCTGGGTCCCGGGTTTTTCGGCATCGGCTTCTATAGCGATGAGGAATGGCAGCCGGAGCAAGCTTGCTCTGAATAAGTGAAGAATTGCTGTGTCAGGAAATGCTTGTTTTGACAGAACGCCTGTGTTATTATTGGTTTTGAGGCGAAAATGACCACGGAGAAAGAGAAGGCACTAGAGCTAGCCATCAACCAGATAGAACAGCGGTATGGTAAAGGGTCAGTGATGAAGTTGGGGGGGATGATGGCGGCTGCTTCGGTAGAGGCCACCCCCAGCGGCTCGCTGGCACTGGATCTGGTATTGGGTGTCGGGGGTATTCCCAGAGGGCGTATCACGGAAATTTTCGGCCCCGAGTCGTCAGGGAAGACCACCCTGGCACAGCATATTATTGCCGAGGCGCAAAAGCAAGGGGGTACGGCTGCCTATATTGATGTGGAGCATGCCCTGGATCCTACCTATGCCGCTGCTTGTGGTGTTAATGTTGATGACTTGCTCATCTCCCAACCTGATACCGGAGAGGAGGCCCTGGAGATTACTGAGGCATTGGTCAGAAGCGGTGCGGTTGATGCGATAGTGATTGACAGCGTAGCGGCCCTAGTTCCCAGGCTCGAAATCGAAGGGGATATGGGAGATGCCCATGTCGGGTTGCAGGCCCGCTTGATGTCACAGGCCTTGAGGAAACTTGCTGCCGCTATTGGTAGGGCTGGTACAGCGGTGGTCTTCATTAACCAGCTCCGGGAAAAGGTCGGAGTCATCTTCGGGAATCCTGAAGTGACACCGGGTGGCCGGGCGCTCAAATTCTACAGCTCAGTCAGGATAGACCTTAGGCGTGTTGAGACTATTATGGATGGGACTAAGGCGATTGGTAATCGTGTTAAGGCCAAGGTAGTCAAGAATAAGGTTGCTCCCCCTTTTAGAAGCGCCGAGTTTGATATTATGTTTAGTCATGGTATCAGTCGGGAGGGTAATCTTATTGACCTGGGTGTAGAGTTGGGGCTAGTGAAAAAGGCTGGTTCTTTTTTCTCCTACGGTGATGTTCGTCTGGGGCAAGGCAGGGAGAATGCCAAGCAGTACCTGAGCCAGCACCCTGAGCAAGCTCAAGAGATTGAGCAGCAGATTAGAGCCTCAGCCGTAAACACTTATACTGCGATTCCCGAAGGGTAAAGATACTCTACCCGACGGGTTGGTAGCAATATAGAATAGAATATTGAGGTAAAATGAGGCTGAGGCTTAAGGCTTTGGCCTTATTTTTTGGTGGGGGTTATTAGGAAGATGAGCAGGGTTACCGCTCTTCGTCTGGGGAGGGGACGGGGAAAGAGGGTAAACATATATCTGGACGGAGCGTTTGCTTTTAGTCTGGGGGTTGAGGTGGTGGCGCAAGAGGGGCTTAAGGTCGGCCAGGAGCTAACCCGGTCTCAGCTTGAGGAATTAGGCGTCGTAGATGGCTCCCAGCGCTGTCTTGAAGCTGCGGTGCACTACCTTAGCTATCGCCCCCGCAGTGAATTTGAGCTTAGGGAGAGACTCGTCCGGCGCGGTTTTGATAGTGATAGCATTGAGGCGGCGATGGCCCGTCTGAAGGAACAGGGGCTGGTGGATGATGTAGACTTTGCCCGGTTTTGGAGGGATAACCGACAGTCATTTAGCCCGCGCAGCCGCTGGTTGACCGGACTGGAATTGAGGCGTAAGGGAGTTGCCGAGGAGGTAATTGACCGGGTGGTTGGTGACGTCGATGATGAAGCTAGCGCTTATCGTGCTGCCTTAAGCAGGGCGCATCGATTAACGGCGTCTGACTATCAGAGCTTTCGCCACTGCTTGGCTGAGTATCTCAGGCGGCGTGGCTTTGGCTATCGGGTGATAAATAACACTGTGGAGCAGTTATGGCAGGAAATAAGGGACCAGCACTGAGGAGTCTTACCAATGATGCCGTTTCGGTATGGTGGCAGTAGTTAGAGTGTTGCGGGTGGTCTTTTGTTATGTGCCGAGCTGTAGCCAGAAAAGAGGTATGAAATGCCAACAAACGTGGGAGTAATCAACATATTAACCGTTCTATTCAGTTTTATCATTGGGGCGGTAGCTGGGGCGGCCTTTGTTTTCTTCTTCCGGAGGTTCCGGCTGAGTCGAGAAATGCGTCTTGCCGAGAGGAAAGCAGCTAAGATACAGACTGATGCTGAACATAAGGCCAGGGACATGGTCAGCGAAGCTAAGACGGAGGCGGTGAAACTGAAGTCGGCGGCTGAAGCAGAGTGTCGTGAGCGACGCTCCGAGCTGCAGCGTAATGAGAACCGTCTGGTGCAAAAGGAAGGGACGCTTGAGCGCAAATTGGAAGATTTGGAGCGCCGCGCGCGCGAGATGACTAACAAGGAAGAGAAGATAGAGTCTATTCATGAACAGCTTGAGGAGGCCAGAGGTAAGCAGTTAAAGCAGCTGGAGGTTATATCAGGTATGTCTACCGATGAGGCGAAGAAATCGCTGCTTGACTCTGTAGAGGTTGAGATTAGGGATGATACTTCACGGCGCCTCCGGGAGCGGGAGAACGAACTTAGAGCAGAGGAGAATAAAAAAGCTCAGGAGATTTTATCCCTGGCTATCCAGCGCTGTGCTTCTGACGTTGTCGCTGAGGCAACGGTTTCCATTGTCGCTATTCCCAGTGACGATATGAAGGGCCGGCTTATTGGGCGAGAAGGGCGCAACATCAGGGCCCTGGAGCAAGCGACCGGGGTTGACCTCATTATTGATGATACCCCCGAGGCGGTAACCCTATCCAGCTTTGATCCTGTGCGGCGGGAGGTGGCCCGTCTGGCTTTGACCAAGCTGATTCTTGACGGGCGTATCCACCCCGCTCGTATTGAAGAGTTGGTAGCCAAGTCCAAAGAAGAGGTAGAGGCTACTATCCATAGCGCTGGTGAGCAGGCTGCCTGTGAAGTGGGCATTACCGGTTTGCGTCCCGAGTTGATCCGGTTGCTTGGCCGCCTCAAGTTTCGTACCAGCTACGGGCAGAATGTCCTGGTTCACAGTATCGAGGTGGCGCACATATCCGGTATGATTGCCAGCGAGCTAGGGGCCAACGTGGCGATAGCCAAGAAAGCAGGGCTGCTGCATGATATCGGCAAGGCGGTGGATCATGAGGTGGAAGGGACTCATGCCGCTATCGGCGCTGACTTGGTCAAGCAGTGGGATAAATCCTCCGAGGTGGTTCGTGGAATTGCTGAACATCATGGCGAGACCGGAACTACCAGTTTCTGGGGCTTTATTGTCTCGGCGGCTGACGCTGTCAGCAGCGCCAGGCCGGGGGCTCGGCGAGAGTCTTTGGAGAGCTATCTGCAGCGGTTAAAGGCGCTGGAGGATATCGCCGCCGGCTTTAAGGGGGTAGAGAAGTCCTTCGCCATTCAGGCCGGCCGTGAGATACGTATTATGGTCAAACCGGAAGAGATTGATGATCTGGGGGCGATGCGGCTTGCTCGGGATATAGTTAAGAAAATAGAGGAAGGGTTGCAATACCCGGGACAGATAAAGGTTATTGTATTAAGAGAGACGAGAGCGGTAGACTACGCTAAGTAGATTAGATTGGATACGTTTGCCGGTGAAGGCATTCTGGAAAACCGGGCGGCCTGTCGCTGGTGAGGTAGGAGACGCTAATGATGGTACTGGCTATCGGTGATATCATTGGTCGGCCGGGGCGCCGGGCGGTAAGTCGGCTTCTGCCCGATATCAGCCGGGAGTACGGTTTGGACTTGGTCATTGCTAACGCTGAGAATGCAGCCGGTGGCATTGGGGTGACCGTAAATACGGCTAAAGAGTTGCTTCGGGCCGGCGTCCATGTGCTTACCTCGGGCAATCATATCTGGGCGGAGAAAGATATTATACCTCACCTCGATGGTGAGATGCCTATCCTGCGTCCGCTGAATTATCCTTGCGGCGTACCTGGTAGAGGCTATTTACTTACCGGTCAGGTTATGGTGGTCAATCTGATCGGGAGGACCTTTATAGGCAATTTTGACTGCCCGTTCCGGGCTATGGATCAACTGCTCGCCGGGCTTCACCCCCTACCACCGGTGATCATTGTTGATTTCCACGCTGAGGCGACCTCGGAGAAGGTAGCCCTGGGACGCTACCTGGATGGGCGGGTCAGCGCCGTGCTCGGTACGCATACCCATGTCGGCACCACTGACGCGAAGCTGTTGCCTCGGGGCACGGCCTATGTCACCGATATCGGCATGACCGGGCCGGTTGATTCGGTTATCGGTGATGATGTTGAGGCGGTCACCCACCGGTTTCTGACCATGATTCCCCACCGTCTATCCGTAGGCAGTGGTAAGGTAGTGCTTGACGCGGTACTGGTCGAGATAGACGAGAGCAGTGGTCGGGCGGTAAGTATTGAGCGAATCTCGCGGGAGGTGGATTGATGGTATCCCGGGTGGATCTTCACATACACTCCACTGCTTCTGACGGCCGGTTCAGCCCGGCGGAGATTGTGGCGAAGTCTGCCGGACAGGGGTTAACCGTTATTTCCCTTACTGACCATGACACTACCGATGGTGTCGCGCCGGCCCAGGCAGCGGCTGGTGACTTCCCCGGACTGAGAGTTATCCCCGGCGTTGAGCTCAGCGCCGATTTCGCTCAGGGAGAGGTTCATATTCTGGGCTACTTTATCGATGATACTCATAAGGATCTGAGGGCTGGACTGGAGGCGATGCGTAATTCCCGGAGCGAAAGGGCCCGGGAGATGATAGTCAAACTCGATAACCTCGGTATTCATATCGAGTGGCCGCGGGTCCAGGAAATAGCCGGTAGCGGTTCGGTCGGCCGGCCCCACCTGGCCCTAGCGATGCTGGAGAAGGGCTATGTCGGCTCTTTTAGAGAGGCGTTCACTAGCTACATCGGTCGGGGGGCTCCTGCCTATGCCGAGCGCCGGAAGGTGGCACCGGTAGAGGCGGTGGGGCTTATCTTAAGGGCCGGCGGGCTGCCCGTACTGGCGCACCCGCTATTTATCAATGACTGGCGGGCAATGGTTGTTGAGCTAAAGAGGGTTGGTCTGGTCGGTATCGAGGCATACTACGATGGTTACACGGCCCAGGAGATAGATAGCCTGCGGATGATAGCTGAGGAGCATGGTCTTATCACGACCGGCGGCAGTGATTTTCACGGTATCGATGCCGGAATTGAGACCGCACTCGGCGGCGTGGATGTACCGGTGGAGGTAGTAGAGAGCATGGTGGCCCTGGCGGAACAGCGGGCGCTCCGGTCTGCCATGCAATAAATGACGAAGCATCTTCCTGTGAAAAGGGGGATAGGGAGTATCATTAGATCTTACTCAAGGTGGGCGCAGTGGGTTTTGAGTTTGGAACGATGATAGCGGCTGGCTATCTCCTGGGCTCGGTGCCGACCTCGTACCTGGCAGCTAAGTGGTCTCGCGGCATAGACATCAGGGAATACGGCAGCGGTAATGTAGGGGCAAGCAATCTTTTGAGTGCGACTTCCAAGAGGGTGGCGGCTCCGGTATTCCTCTTCGACTTGTTGAAGGGCTGGCTGATAGTATGGATGGCCTGGCGGCTGGGTATGGGTATTACCGAGCAGGTGGTGGTGGGGTTGGCCACGATTGGCGGGCACAACTGGCCCGTTTTCCTCCGTTTCAAGGGGGGCAGGGGGGTTGTCACCACCATGGGGGTCGCTCTGATCATTCCCCTGTTAAATAATCTGGTCTCCTGGGGAGCGGTAATTCTGATTACGGTAATTCTGAATGCGGTTGTCTGGGTCAGCTCTTTCTTTAAGCAGGGCTCGCTGGGGGTATTCATCGCAGCGGCCGGGCTGCCTCTGGTGAGCTGGGTTTTTGCCGCATCACTCCCCTTTACTCTGGGCTGCTTCGGGATGTTTCTGATGCTTATCATCCGGCGACTGACGGCTCCGCAGCCGGTTACCAGTTCTTCTCTGAGCCGGAGTCAGGTTTTGGTTAACCGTCTCTTGTTCGACCGTGACATAAGGGAGAAGAACGTCTGGATGTCGCGGATACAGGAGCAGGAGGAAAATCAGAATAGACTGGCTGGTAATGATAAGAAGTGAATTGCGCGGCTCACCCTGACGTTGAGACTAAGCTAAGGTGTGGCAAGTGCGGTAGGCCGATATGTCCCCAGTGTCTGGTACAGACGCCGGTAGGTGCCCGGTGCGCCGAATGCGCCAGGCTGCAGAAGCTGCCCACTTTTAGTATGACTAAACGGTATTACCTGAGGGCTATCGCTGCGGCCACCGGCATGGCCTTCGCCTGTGGGGTGGCTTGGTGGGCGATTGGTCACCTCGCTTATTTTAATTTCCTGCTGGCAGCTGGTTTCGGCTACGGCACCGGGGAGGTAGTCGGCCTTTCCGTTAACCGTAAGCGCGGTCGGCGGCTGGCCATTATTGCCGGCTCCAGCGTAGTGGCCGGATATCTGATTAGCGTCTTCCCTCCCTGGGGGGGCGGTTTCCGCTGGTTCAGCATTCCGGGCCTGGTTATCGACCTTCTGGCGGTGGTGCTCGGTGTCTGGATTGCCGTCAGCCGGGTAAAGTAGGGGTTTTCTCTCCTGCTTTCCCCGGGCTAATCCTGGATTTTGCCCTCAGCCGTTCGATTACCTTATCGATCAGATTGTCCTTCGCCAGCGGAGCCACAGAGACCAGCCGGTTAGCGATAATGCATATGTTGTTATGTAGAGCTCCAATTGTATCGCGGTAAATATCCCTGCTGTCAGGACGATGACACCGTAGTTCAGGAAGCCGTGTAGGAATGAAGCCAAGAGATAGTATTGCCATCCTTTGCCCCTGGCTAGGCCGTAACCGGCCAGCGCGGAAAAGGCCGTATGTGCTGCCACTACCGAGAATCTCTCCCAGAATCCGATTAGCGTTGACAGCCCGTGAGTCTGTAAGGCTCCCCAGATGTTGACCGAGGACAGGATGGCGTTGTGTGCCCACTGTGCCTCGAAGATTCCGAAGGCTGCTCCGGCTGCCGCTCCTATGGCCAAACCTATCTTAGGGTCAAGGCTCCTGTTCTCACTGTGCCAGTATAAAACCACCGGTACCAGCTTGGCCCCTTCCTGGACCAGTCCGCTTATTAATACCTGAGGTATGCCGAAAAGCAGTATCCGGCTTAGAATAACCTCTTGACTCCAGAAGTTGCCCAGCGCCGTCCCGGCCCAAAGCTGCAGTGGAATCTGGATGAAAGAGATGGCGGTCAGGGTCAGGAAGGCGCTACCGAATATGACCGACCAAAGACGGCGGTTGCTAAAGAGAGGTGGCCAGTATGGCGTCAGCCAGAAGGCACCAAAGTATAACGCCAGACCAATTCCAAACGGATTGGGATTGGCGAAAAAAGAGAGGAACATCCCGGTCATATATTCAGTCATAAAGTCACGTAGACTGGCATCATAGTAATGTTATATCTAATATAGTGCCTGTCTACGCTGTCCTTGTCAAACCCTGTGTATTATGCCGGACATATTACTAGATTGACAAACTGCGGCTCGTACTGACTGGGCGGTTAGGAGTGGCTTTCGGCCCTCTTCTTTAATCATTTCGCCCTCCCTTGCCAAAGGCGTATGTTAACAAACCTTAAAATTACTTGACATCGCGACTGGCGTTGGTTAAATTAGCTTGATGCAGTTATTCGGTACCTCCGGAATAAGAAGACTCTTCGATGAGGACTTGGTTCAGCTGGCCTTGAGAGTGGGAATGGCTCTCGGTAAGAGCTACCATAGCGTGGTGGTCGCCAACGATACCCGAACTTCCGCCGGTGTCTTGAAGCATGCCGTTATTTCCGGCATTTTGAGCAGCGGCGCTCGCTGCTCCGATGGAGGAATCCTCTCCACGCCGACGCTCGCCTTTGCCGCCAGGAACTTCCAGGCGGGGGTAATGATTACTGCTTCGCACAACCCCCCGGAGTATAACGGCATCAAGCTGATAAATCCCGACGGTGCTGCCTTCAGTCCGGCTCAGTGCCGGCAGGTGGAGGAACTGGTCTGCGGGGGTCTGCCCTGGGCTGCCTCCTGGCAGGAGATTGGCTCAAGTAAGGTGCTCGGTGGCGCCGTTGAGGAACACTCCGAACGCATCCTGAAAGACCTTCCCTCGGGACTCGGGATCAAGGTGGTGGTGGACTGTGGCTGTGGGCCGGCTTCGGGGATTACGCCCTATCTGCTCCGCAGGTTGGGCTGCCGGGTAGTGGGTCTGAATTGCTATCCCAGCGGTTTCTTCCCCCACAATCCCGAGCCAATCGAGGCAAATCTGGGCGAGTTGATTAAGGCCACTAAAGATTTCGACGCCGATTTAGGTATTGCTCACGATGGAGATGCTGACCGGATGATGGCTGTCGATGATAAGGGGCGGTTCGTCCCCGGTGATAAGCTCCTGGGGCTCTTTTCCCGTGAGGTCGGGGCAAAAGAGGTGGTTACTACCCTGGATGCCTCGATGGCTATCGAGGAGATGGGTTTTAAGGTTACCCGGACCAGGATAGGCGATACCGCTGTCTCAGAGGAGCTTAAATCGGCAGGGGATTTCGGCGGCGAGCCGTCGGGAAGCTGGATTTTTCCCGGTATCTCGCTGTGTCCCGACGGCATCTATGCTGCCGGCCGGATAGCTGTAATCGCTGGTAATAATAAGCTGTCGGCATTGATTGATGAGATACCCTCTTACCCTATCATAAGGGGGAGTGTCGGGGTCGAGGGGGTAGCCGTGTCGGAGCTGGAGCCGCGGCTGGCGGCGATGAATCCTCTGTCGCTAAGCAAAAGGGATGGCATCAGACTCGGCTTTGCTGACAGCTGGCTGCTTATCAGGTCCTCCGGTACCGAGCCGAAGGTGAGGATAACTGCCGAGGCCAGGAGCCGGGCGCGAGCCGAGGAGCTTTATGATCTCGGTATCAGGATAGTCAAGGAGTGCGGTAAGGTCAAAAAGGAGGGGAGTCTTTGAAGGCGGTTATGTTAGCGGCCGGTGAGGGGAGCCGGATGCGTCCCCTGACTTACACAAGGCCCAAGGTGATGATTCCCATCGCCAACCGGCCCATACTGGAGCATCTGGTCGTCGAGGCTAAGAAGGCGGGTATCGGGGAGTTTGTCTTTGTTGTCGGCTATCACGACGAGCAGGTACGTGACTACTTTGCCGACGGCAGCCGGTGGGGGGTTAGTATCGAATACTGCCGCCAGGGGCGGCAGCTGGGGACCGCTGATGCGCTCCGAATGGTTGAGGGGCTGCTTAGCGGCGACTTCCTTCTCATGAACGGGGATATTATCGTTAAGCACAAAGATATTAGGCGGGTAATGGAGAAGAATGGTAACGCCATGAGCGTCTTTCCTGCTGAGGATCCGTGGGGCGTGGGTGTCCTTGAGTTGAGTGAAGGCAGGGTGGTCCGTATCTACGAAAAGACGGCAAGCCCCCCCTCCTGTATGGTAAATGCCGGCATCTACCGTCTTACCCCCGGTATTTTCGGTGCCATATCCCGGACGGTGAAGTCGCCGCGTGGAGAGTATGAGCTCACCGACTCCCTGCAGTTGATGATTGATAGCGGGCAGGAGGTATCTTATCAGGAGATTGACTACTGGCTAAACCTGAGCTATCCCTGGGATCTGCTGGCGGCCAACCAGTCTTTGCTGACCGAGATTGAGGCAGACAACCAGGGTGAAGTGGAAGAGAATGTGGTAATGAAGGGCATGGTCTCTATCGGCAGGAACACGGTGGTAAGGTCGGGTTCATATATCGTGGGGCCGGTGATAATCGGAGAAGGTTGTGACATCGGTCCCAACTGCTATATTCGTCCTCACACCGCAATCGGTGACGGCTGCCATATCGGCGGCGCTACCGAGGTCAAGGCTTCCATCGTTATGACTGGGACCAAAATCCCCCACCACAATTACGTTGGCGACAGCGTCATCGGTGCCGGCTGTAACCTGGGTTCCGGAGCCAAGATTGCCAACCTACGTCTGGACAAGAAGAATATAGTGGTGGACGGCATCGACAGCAAAAGGCGTAAACTGGGGGCTATCATCGGAGATGGGGTTGAGGTCGGCATTAACGCCAGTATCAATACCGGCAGTGTCATTGGCAATAACGCTCGTATTGCACCGGGTGCGGTGGTTAGCGGCGTCTTCTTGCCGGGGGCGAGGATATACTGAGAGGTGAATCATGAAACAGGCGATAATACTGGCAGCGGGTGAGGGGTGGCGGCTCAGGCCGTTTACAGTTAACCGGCCGAAGGTAATGCTTCCTGTAGCTGGCAAGCCGATCCTTCAGTATCTGGTTGAGGCATTGGCGCAGAACGGAGTTCGCAACATTGTAATGGTGGTGGGCTATAAGCGTGAGCAGATATTCGACTATATGGGTTCGGGAGAGCATCTCGGTGTCGATATCACCTATGTCACCCAGAAGGAACGCCTGGGCACCGCTCATGCTCTGGATCAGACCAGGGAAGTGGCCCAGGATGAGTTCCTTGTCCTCTCCGGGGATAAACTGATTGATGCCGCTACCATTGCCCGGTTTGTTACTGTTAAACCGGAAGCCGTCCTGGTGAAGAGGGTAGAGCATCCGGAAAGGTACGGCGTGGCGAACATTGAGGACGGCGTGGTTAAGAATATCGTAGAGCAACCCAAAGAAGCAGGCGGTAATACGGTCATGACCCGGATTTATGCCTTCAGCAGGGAGGTTTTCGACTATATCGAGGCCGATCTGACTATCTCGGCTGTCCTCAACAAAATGATAGGCTGTGGTAAGACTATCTATGCCTGTGAGACGGATGGCCCCTGGCTTGAAGCTGTCTATCCCTGGGATATGCTAGGTCTCAACAGCGTGGTCATTCTTAAGGCCAGGGCTGAGATGGGTGGCACTGTTGAAAAGGGGGTTTCCCTGAAAGGGCAGGTCTCGGTGGGGCGGGATACCGTAATACGGGCAAACTCGTCTGTAGTCGGTCCGGTGGTCATCGGAGATGGTTGTGATATCGGTCCGAATGTCTGTATTCTGCCGGCTACCAGTATCGGCGATAACGTTATCGTTTCTCCCTTCAGTGAAATCAAAAACAGCGTCATCGGCAGCGATGTTGCCATTGCTACCGGCGGTGTTATCCAGGACTCAGTGGTCGGCAACGGCTGTGCTATCGGGGGGCATTTCACTGCCTTGAGCGGTGAGGCTGAGGTTAAGGTTAACGATTCGTACCACTCGGTAAAGATGGGAGCGATGCTGGGTGAGGGCTGCAATATCGGTAGCGGCGTGGTCGCTCAGCCCGGCGCTATTTTAGGAAACTACAGTGAGGTGCAGGCGCTCAAGCTGATCAGGGGGCGGCTGCCCGATAAGAGCCTGGTGTTTTAACTATGTGCGGTATCGTTGGTTATATCGGCTACCGGCGGGCCCAGCCCATCCTGTTCAACAGCCTGTTCAGGCTGGAGTACCGGGGCTATGACTCCTGTGGCGTGGCGATAGCCGATAACGGTGTTACAGTGTATAAGGACGCCGGTAAGGTTGGTGATTTGGAGCAGAGAGTCCCCCGCCTTGAGGGGGCGGCTGGGATCGGTCACACCAGATGGGCGACTCACGGCGAGCCGAATCAGATAAACGCCCACCCGCATTGTGATTGCTCGGGGCGGTTTGCCGTTGTGCACAACGGGATAATAGGCAATTACCGCTTGCTGAAAAAGCGGTTGATCGCTGAGGGGCACAGGTTTATCTCTGAGACGGATAGCGAGGTGATCCCGCATCTTATTGAGAAGTACTACCGGGGTGACCTGGAGGGGGCGGTAGCGGCTGCTCTTAAGGATGTGGAGGGCTGCTATGCCATAATCGTATTAGCCGCCGGAGAGTCTTATCTAGTCGTTGCCAGGAAGGGTAACCCGTTGATTATCGGTATCGGTGATCGGGAGAACTTTGTCGCTTCGGACGTGCCGGCGGTGCTGGATGACACCAACCGGGTTGTCTATTTGGAGGATGGCGACCTCGGGGTGGTGAGCGCTGCGGGCATCAGGATTATGCGAGATGGCAGAGAGGTTGCCTGGCAGGATAAGAAGATTCTATGGAGCGTCGAGGATGCCCAGAGGGCGGGCTATGAGCACTTTATGCTCAAAGAGATTCATGAGCAGCCCCGGGTGATACGGGATACCCTTATCGGGTGGTTGTCGTCGGATGAGTCGTCGGGTGAATCACTGGTTGATTTGACCAAAATGCAGGGTGATATCAGACCGCTGACCCTCCTGGCCTGCGGCACCTCTTATCATGCGGCGCTGGTCGGCAGATATATTATCGAGAAGGTGCTCGGTATTCCGGTCAGAGTGGAGCTGGCCTCTGAAGTCAACTACTACGAGCGGCCTCCGGACGGGGCGGTCGCACTTGCCATTACTCAGTCCGGCGAGACGGCGGACACGCTCAGGGCTATGAAAAGGGCAAAAGCGGCCGGGTGCCTGTTGCTGGCTATTACCAACGTGATGGATAGCAGTGCCAGCCGGATTGCCGATGAAGTAGTCTATACCCGGGCCGGGCCTGAGATAGGGGTGGCGGCGACCAAGAGCTTCACTGTTCAGCTTATTATCCTGTACTCGCTGGCAATCTTGAGCTATAAGGTCGATGCCAGAAAGCTGGCAGACCTGGTTATGGAGTTAAGGCAGCTGCCGGAGAAGCTGGAGCGGTTGTTGAGCGATAAGGACAGCATTAAGGAATGTGCCGGATATCTTGCCGGGTACGAGAGCGTGTTCTTCATCGGTAGGGGGATAAACTACCCGATAGCTCTGGAGGGAGCACTTAAGCTAAAGGAAATTTCCTATATTCATGCCGAAGGCTATGCCGCCGGGGAGCTGAAGCACGGCTCCTTTGCTCTGCTTGGTGAGAATACGCCGGTGGTCGCTATTCTGGCGCGTGATAATACCTATCAGGCGATGCTGTCCAATATCAAGGAGGTCAAGGCGAGAAAGGCACCCGTGATAGCACTGGCCGAAGAGGGGGACGATAATGTCGGCGAGTTTGCTGACATGGTTATCTTTGTGCCTGCGGTTGATCCCCTGTTTTCCCCGGTGGTGAATGTGGTGGCCCTGCAGCTGCTGGCCTACTATACCGCCCGTGAGAGGGGCTGCCCGATAGATACCCCGCGGAATCTGGCCAAGAGCGTAACCGTGGAGTAAATGCCGGGGCGGGACGAAATAGTGAGATAATGTAAGTAATGATTTAGTAATTTCAGGGAGGTTTCAGTTGGATATCAAGGTTATTGAGGGCAATATTGCTGAGATTAAGGCCGGCGCTATCTTGGTAGGAGTGTTCGATGGTACCGAGCGCCCTGGCGGCGAAATCACTTTTATAGACAGTGCCCTGGGCGGGGCTGTCTTGAGGCTTACTACGCAGGGTGAGATTAAGGGTAAGCTGAACGAAATTACCCTGGTCCACAGCCTGGGCCGGTTGTCGGCAGACCGGGTGGCTTTGGTCGGCTTGGGTAAGCAGTCGGAGCTGTCTCCGGATAAGATTCGCGGCGCTGTCGCTGAGGCCTGCCGTCTGCTTAGGCAGAAGGACTGTGTTAGTGTCGCTACTACTGCTCTGGGGGCGGGGGTGGCCGGTATTCCCCCGGAGGCGGCAGCTCAGGCGGTAACCGAAGGTGCCCAGCTCGGTCTTTATTCGTTTCGCAGGCATATTACTAAGGAAGCCGAACATGGCGAGATTGGGGAGTTTACCATAGTGGCAGCCAGTGAAGCTGAGCGTGCCGGTCTGGAGAGAGGCTGCGTTAAGGGCAGGATTATGGCCGAGGCGACCAGCCGGGCCCGTGACATGGCTAACGAACCGGCTAACTACATGACCCCCGCCATTATGGCGGAGACGGCGAGGGAACTGGCTGGTGAGTGCGGGTTGGAGATTAGCGTTCTTGAAGAGGAGCAGATGAGGGAGCTGGGGATGGGAGCACTGCTGGGTGTGGCACAGGGAAGCCGGGAGCCGGCCCGGTTTATCATTCTTAACTATCGGAGTGGTGATGCCGACGGGGTTGACATTGCCCTGGTGGGTAAAGGGATAACCTTTGATTCCGGGGGTATCTCGATAAAGCCCTCGGAGAAGATGGAGGAGATGAAGGGGGATATGGCGGGTGGAGCTGCTGTTATGGCGGCGATGGGAGCGCTCGCTCAATTCAAGCCCGGCATTAATGTTATGGCGGTTATTCCGGCTACGGAAAACCTGCCCGGCGGCAGCGCCATCAAGCCGGGTGATGTGCTTACGGCGATGGGGGGCAAGACCATTGAGATTATCTCTACCGATGCCGAGGGACGGCTTATTCTGGCTGACGCCCTGAGCTATGTTAAGAATGCCGGGGCTAAACGTATCGTTGATGTCGCCACGCTCACCGGGGCCTGCCACATTGCCCTGGGTGATGTCTGTAGCGGGGCTTTCGGCAATAATCAGGAGCTTATCGACCGGGTAATTGCGGCCGGCAGCAAGGCGGGAGAGCTTATCTGGCCGATGCCGATGTATGAGCAGTATAAGGAGCAGAACAAGAGCGATGTCGCCGATATCAAGAATTCCGGGGGCAGATATGGCGGTGCGATTACGGCCGCTCAGTTCCTCGCCGAGTTTGTCGGGGAAACCCCCTGGGTTCATATGGATATCGCCGGTACTTTTATCAGCGACAAGGATAAAGGCTATCTGACCAAGGGGGCTACCGGAGTCCCTGTGCGTACGCTGGTGAACCTTGTCCTTGATCTGGCTGATTAGCTTAAGTGATAACAACAGGAGGGTCCGCTTATGAGGGTTAAATGGTTGGGACACGCTTCTTTTCTGATTACCTCGGATGACGGTATAAAGATAATCACCGATCCCTACACGACCGGCGGTGATCTGAGCTATGCCGGCATAACGGAGACGGCCGATATCGTTACGGTAAGTCACGACCACTACGACCATAATAACGTCTCTTCCGTCCGGGGGGATCCCGAGGTAGTCAGGGTGGGAACGGCAGAGGTCAAAGGGATAAGCTTCAAGGGGATTTCTTCCTGCCATGATGAGAAGGGGGGTAGACTGAGGGGTGGCAATACCATGTTCTATTTTACCGTCAGCGGGGTGAGGGTCTGCCACCTCGGCGACCTGGGCCACCGGCTCAGTGATAAGCAGGCTGCCGAGATAGGCCCGGTCGACGTACTGCTCATTCCGGTGGGCGGCAATTTTACCATTGATGCCGGGTATGCTACCTCGGTCTGTAATCGACTGAAGCCCCGGGTGGTGATACCGATGCACTACAGGAACGAACGGTGTGCCTTCCCCGTTGCCGGAGTGGACGAGTTCCTTAAGGGGAAGACGAATGTCAGCCGACCGGATGCCAGCGAAGTCGAGTTCAATGCCGGGGATCTGCCGGCGATCACCCGGATTATAGTCCTTGAGCCAGCGCTTTAGCAGCCGTAGTCAGTTTTCTGTTCATACTGCATGGGTAATTTCGGCGAGGCATCACTGATAGCCGGCGGAATGAGTCGCTACACCCCGCTACTGGTAGTCCTTTACCGGGGGCTGTAGTATAATCATACCAGCCTTGAGGATCGGGGGGCGGCTGAGTCCCGGTGGGCTTCGCGGACTTCAAATCCGTTGGGGGGCACTAGCCTGTCTCTGGTGGGTTCGACTCCCATGCGCCCCCGCCAGCTCTCTTGCTTAACAATTT
>JAQTTS010000235.1 GCA_028710655.1 Dehalococcoidales bacterium | reverse complement strand
ATG
Organism: Dehalococcoidales bacterium; assembly: GCA_028710655.1. Next base: position 4,068 of record JAQTTS010000235.1, on the reverse strand, counting down.
GTTACAGCAAGAAAGAGATCAGGTTTGTCATATCTCAGATCCGCCTCCACGAATCCAAGCCTACCGAGGATAAAGCTCTTCAGGCTCAGGCGAAATCCTTAAGAAGAATTGCCAACAGGCTTTCCCCTCACAGTATCTTTACCAGAATTGTTTTAGGGTTTATTACCATCGCGATGATGTTCACCATGGTCAGCTCTTCTATCCAGCAGGTATCGAATGTTACCGGTAATAATACCGCGGTTGTGACGCAGGTCGTAACCGATGATGATCAGACCGTGACTGAAGAATCAGATGATTCGATAGATCAATATACCTATAGCACCGCTCCGGTCGAGAGCACGGTGATAGAAGACGGCAGGACGGCAAAGGTAATCTATACCGACGGTTCTTATGATGAATATACCTATAATGATGATGGCACCGGGACGATTAAAAAGTATGATGCCGACGGCGAACTTATAGAGACCGGTTATGTTACCTATGAGGTTGTTCTGAATGAATCCGAGACCTGGGAAGATCCTCTGACCTCTGCTGAAAAGACTGAATTAGAAAACAAGATGTCCTCCGGCAGCTACGAAGCCGGCGATTCTTTCACCCTTTCCACCGGCAGGTTGGTCAGGATTGTAGTGGATGAATTAACTTCCGCCGAAAAGACCGAGTTAGCTGGTTTGATGTCCTCCGGCAGCTACGAAGCCGGCGATTCTTTCACCCTTTCCACCGGCCGCCTGGTCCGCATCGAAGAAGATCCTCTGACCTCCGCTGAAGAGACCGAATTGGCCAACTTGATGGCTTCCGGCAGCTACGAAGAAGGCGATTCTTTCACCCTTTCTACCGGCAGATTAGTTAAAATAGTTGAAGATCCTTTGACCTCTGCTGAAGAGACCGAGCTCGCCAGGAAGATGGCTTCCGGCAGCTACGAAGAAGGCGATTCCTTCACCCTTTCCACCGGCCGCCTGGTTCGCATCGAAGAAGATCCTTTGACCTCTGCTGAAGAGACCGAGCTCGCCAGGAAGATGGCTTCCGGCAGCTATGAAGCCGGAGATTCCTTCACCCTTTCTACCGGCAGATTAGTTAAAATAGTTGAAGATCCTTTGACCTCTGCTGAAGAGACCGAGCTCGCCAGGAAGATGGCTTCCGGCAGCTACGAAGCCGGAGATTCCTTCACCCTTTCCACCGGCCGCCTGGTCCGCATCGTGGCCGATGAGTTGACTTCAGCAGAGAAGACCGAATTAGCTAACCTCATGGCTTCCGGCAGCTACGAAGAAGGCGATTCTTTCACCCTTTCCACCGGCCGCCTGGTCCGCATTGAAGAAGATCCTTTAACTTCTGCCGAGAAGACCGAGTTAAAGAATAAGATGGCCTCCGGCAGCTACGAAGCCGGAGATTCATTCCTTCTTTCCACTGGCCGCCTGGTCCGCATCGAGGAAGATCCTTTAACTTCTGCCGAGAAGACCGAGTTAAAGAATAAGATGGTTTCCGGTAATTACGAAGTCGGCGACACCTTTACCCTTTCCACCGGCCGCCTGGTCCGCATCGAGGAAGATCCTTTGACCTCCGCCGAGAAGACCGAGTTAAAGAACAAGATGGCTTCCGGTAATTACGAAGCCGGAGATACCTTTACTCTCTCTACCGGCAGGTTGGTTAATGTTGTTGAGGATTCTTTGACTAATGCTGAGAAGGCGGAATTAGTGGAGATTATGGAAGAAGGTAACTATGAAGACGGTGATACCTTCTTCTTGTCTACCGGCCGTAAGGTTAATATTGAAGAGGAACCTTTAACTTCCGCTGAAGAGACCGAATTGGCCAACTTGATGGCCTCCGGCAGCTACGAAGCCGGAGATTCTTTCACCCTTTCCACCGGCCGCCTGGTCCGCATCGAAGAAGATCCTCTGACCTCCGCTGAAGAGACCGAATTGGCCAACTTGATGGCCTCCGGCAGCTACGAAGCCGGAGATTCCTTCACCCTTTCCACCGGCCGCCTGGTCCGCATCGTGGCCGATGAGTTGACTTCAGCAGAGAAGACCGAATTAGCTAACCTCATGGCTTCCGGCAGCTACCAGGCCGGCGATACCTTTACTCTTTCTACCGGCAGGGTAATCAAAGTGGTTGAAGACGCGATGACCTCCGCTGAAGAGACCGAATTGGCCAACTTGATGGCCTCCGGCAGCTACGAAGCCGGAGATTCTTTCACCCTTTCCACCGGCCGCCTGGTCCGCATCGAAGAAGATCCTCTGACCTCCGCTGAAGAGACCGAATTGGCCAACTTGATGGCCTCCGGCAGCTACGAAGCCGGAGATTCCTTCACCCTTTCCACCGGCCGCCTGGTCCGCATCGTGGCCGATGAGTTGACTTCAGCAGAGAAGACCGAATTAGCTAACCTCATGGCTTCCGGCAGCTACCAGGCCGGCGATACCTTTACTCTTTCTACCGGCAGGGTAATCAAAGTGGTTGAAGACGCGATGACCTCCGCTGAAGAGACCGAATTGGCCAACTTGATGGCCTCCGGCAGCTACGAAGCCGGAGATTCCTTCACCCTTTCCACCGGCCGCCTGGTCAGGATTGTTGAAGATCCTTTAACTAATGATGAGAAAAACCAGATAGCGCAATGGATGAGCGATCATAGCGATGAATTAGAAGCAGGTATGGTATTCTATCTTGACACCGGACGTAAGGTAACAGTCGAAATCAATCCTAACTGGCAGGAATCTGCCGAATTGATCCAGGCCAGGGAAGATCTGGCAACCGCCCAGGGCAACCTTCCCGCTGCCCAGTCTGATTACGACACTGCCAAGGCTCTCTATGATCAGTTAGTTGCCGCGCAGCAGGGAACTGGTTCCGGCGAAGTTCCGACCGATGAAGAGGTTGCCGCCGCCAAGGCCGATATGGATGCCAAAGAAGGTATCTTAACCGGTATCCAGGGCAATATCAGCGACCTGGAAGGACAGATCTCCGTATTAAATGATTCTTTATCCACTGCCCAGGGTAACCTTTCTACCGCCCAAAGCGCCTACGAATCAGCCAAAGCTGTTTATGATAATTTGGTAGAAGAAGCAGCCAGCGGTAATATTCCTACTGATGGAGATATCGACGCTGCCAAGGCTGATATGGATGCCAAAGAAGGCATCGTAAACGGTATCCAGGGTAATATCAGCGATATAGAAGGACAGATTTCCGCGCTGGAAAGCTCTTTAGCTGATGCTAGCGATAGGGTTTCTTCCGCTCATTCCGCTTATAATTCCGCGAAAGACGCATACGACCAGTTGGTAGGACAAGCAGCCAACAGCAATGCTCCTAGTGATGGAGAGATTGCCGCAGCCAAATCCGATATGGACGCCAAAAAGGATGTTGTAAACGGAATACAGAGCGATATTAACAACATAGAAGGACAGATTTCTTCCTTAAAGAGCTCTTTATCTTCCGCCGAGGATAGGGTTTCTTCCGCCCACTCCGCTTATAATTCCGCAGAAGATACCTACGACCAGTTGGTTGCCAATGGCGGATCTGAAGAAGAGATCGCCGCCGCCAAGTCTGAAATGGACGCCAAAGAGGATGCCTGGCACACCGCCCAGAGCGACTATGATACTTTGAACGGAGAGGTAAGCGGACAGATTTCTTCCTTAAATGATTCCTTATCCGCTGCCCAGGGCAACCTTCCCGCTGCCCAGTCTGATTACGACACTGCCAAGGCTCTCTATGATCAGTTAGTTGCCGCGCAGCAGGGAACTGGTTCCGGCGAAGTTCCGACCGATGAAGAGGTTGCCGCCGCCAAGGCCGATATGGATGCTAAGAAAGAGGTTTTGGATGCTTTGAATGCTGAGATCGCAAGGCTGGAAGAATATATTGCTGAGATGGAAAATTCAGTCGGTGGGGTAGCTAAATATATTGCCGTACCGGAAACCATCGTTGCCAAGCCGGAAACCATCGTTGCCAAGCCTGAGACCATTGTTGCCAAACCTGAGACCATCGTTGCCAAGCCTGAGACCATCGTTGCCAAGCCTGAGACCATCGTTGCCAAGCCTGAGACCATCGTTGCCAAGCCTGAGACCATCGTTGCCAAGCCTGAGACCA
>JAQTTS010000234.1 GCA_028710655.1 Dehalococcoidales bacterium | reverse complement strand
TTTGCCAGAAGCCATTACGGAAGTCCAGCAGGTAATGGAAGTAGCCCTGGTACTCCTGCTCTCGGACAGCTACCAGGTAATCGGTGAATATCCGGACACTGGCTGATCTGCTTCCCCAGAGCACAATGACGCCGGGGATGTAGTTCTGGTCACTGTTAAGTCTGATGGGGTGCCATTCCAGTTGAAGCCGTTGGAGCTTGAGGTTATCCAGCCAGAAGTGTCGGCCACCGGCATCATAAGAGCCGATATGAATATCCTTTCCCTCCAGCTCTTCCAGTATCTCCATGAGCCTTGTAATGGCTTCCCGCCGCTGCTTTCGGAGCGGTATCTGGGCGGTCTTCCGGCCTAGTCTCACCGTAGTTAACGGCTCCGGCTCTGCCAGCTTCACTCCTTCGAACAAGTCAAGTTGCCCTGACATACGCAAACCTCCTTTGCTTCAGATTTTGGGCATGGGTAGCCCTTTGGAATTGAATGAATTGCTTTAGACTAAAGCAGGTTGCTTGCCCGCTCTTTCCCTGGCCTTCTCTTGATCCAGAGCCTCTTTGGGTATGTTGCTACGGATGGAATCTATAGAGGATATCAAGTAGCTCGGCGTTTCATGGCCGTAGATAACACCGCCGGTCAGTCGCTTCAGCTCCTCGATAAGCCGGTTGATACGGTCTTTCATGTAGTCGGGCAGGTTGGGTATCTTGACGGCTTCTTCAGCTACAAGCAGGGCCTGCTCCAGGGGTTCTATAGCCTGGCTGACGTGTTCCTCCGCCATGTCCATCGCCTCGATTACTCTAAGTCCACTCCATTTGATAGGCACAAAATCACCTCCTTTCCGGGCATGGGTAGCCCTTCAGATTTGAGCGCTAACCCGCTCATCGCCGGCACCTAACACTAAGGCTAAGTGCCGGAGTCAGTGGGCTAATACTCGTCAGGGAACAGTATTGTGGTTGCCGACCTGTCCGCCTCGGTGATTATCCAGATGGTGGATATCCCGTTCTTCGGAAAGCGGTCATCGTTGTAGGCGGATAGCAGGCGTAATCCCTGTTTGAGAGACTGGTCATTGGTCATCCTGTCTTCATCGTCTACATCCCCCCAGTCTCCCTTGACGTGGCGAGCCAGGCTATCGGTTATGAACTTAGCGAACGCTTTGTCATCGGCCACCAGGTCATTGACTCCCCTGGTCATCACAAGCCGTCCCAGAGGAAAAGCCAGGTTGACTACAAACATAAGAAGCTCCTTTTTGGGCACAAATAACCCTGTAGATTTAATCCCCTTGCCACTAAAACATCGCAGTCTGAACGCCGTGTTTCTGTTCGTTTGCTTCCCAGCACTCCTGGGCAACCCTTCGGGCGTGTTCCATTACCAGCTTGGGGTCAAGCTCGTCACCCTCGGCTTTGTTGATGAACTCGGAACGATAGCCGGTGCTGGTCATACACCCTCTTAATTCAAGATGGTCAGCGTGGGCAAAGTAGTTGATATGCCAGGTCACGTTGACCGTCTTGCCGTTACTGAGCTTAACGGTAAACTCCTTGACTGCCTTTTCTCCCAATGCTTATTCACCTCCTTTCAGCGCAAAAAAGAAGGGGGATATCCCCGCACAGGGCAGGAATACCCCCCTTTACAAAAAAAGACACAAAAAGGCGGCTTGCGCCGCCTTCCTGTGCGTCGTTTGTTTGGTCAAGCGTTCTTTAGGCTACGGCTACTTTTTCTTTCTTTTTGTGGCTGCGCTTCTGCTTCTCGGCTTTGGTGATTGCTTCCGCTTCAGCTACCGCTTGGGCTTTCTCGGTTTCCTCAACCTCGGCTTGCTCGCCCTCGGTGTTTTCACCTTCCTCGGCGGTGTCTGCTTCTGGCTCTGGCTCGGTTGCCTCGGTATCCTCTGGCTTGGCTTCCGCCTTCGCTTCACCTGTCAGCATGGGCATGACCACAAGTTGATAGCCTTCAACGGCAAACAGGACTGGCGACTTGCCGTCGGTGAGCTTGAAGTCCACCATGCCACCACAGGCTCTCAGGGCTTCGGTGAGGTAACTGCCGTCAATCCTTACCCTGACTTCCCCGCCCTCAATATCGGCTGGCATGGTAACTTCCCCTTTATCATCAGGACTGGACATCACCACACCGCCGTTGAGGTGCAGGTCTATCGGGTAGGACTTGCTATCGGCAAGGGCTTTGAGTGAGGCAATCGCCTTGCCAGCTTCCACCGTATCAAGGTGAGCGGTGATTTGCGCCTCGGCGGGTATGAGCTTCTCGTAGTCGGGGAATTGCCCGTCAGCACCATGCCACCGATACCGCATTAGCTCGGTATCAATGACAAGGCTACTTCCGTCAAGGCTATCCCCGCTTTGTTCAAAGCTCAGGGCAACCCGATGCGCTTTCCGCAGGGCATTGGCAATCCCCCTTAGCTCATCACGATTTATCAGGGCTTGCCCCTCAACATCACAATCCAGTGTTACCACCGCCAGCCTGAAGCCGTCGGCACTTACCAGTGTAAGCTTACCCTCACCCGCTTTGAAGAGGACACATTGTAAGACAGGTCTGTTGTCCTCTTTGGCGGTGAAGGGTAGCACCCTGTTCAGTGCTTCCGCTAGCTCCAGTCCGCCGATGTTAGGCTGGACTATGCGTTTGGAGCTTACCCTGACCTCGCATAAGGTGAGCGGTGTTTTCTCACCCACCCAAGCCAAGTCCTCAAGATAGCTGGTATTACTTCCGCAGGTTACTCTCAGCCGTTTGTTTCCGTTGACCTGCGATACGCTAGCATCACCGCTGGCGGGTATTACTCGGATGATATTTGAACCCGCCAGAGCCTTAACGTAACCGAGAAAGCCTTTACGCCCTACCGTGAAATCGCCGACCATAACACGGTCAGCTAAAACACGGCTTAAGGCGTTTACCAGTGTAGCCTTATGGGCTACGAAGCCGCTATCCCCTGAACGCTTGCCCACGATATTCAATTGTTCCAAGTTTATTCACCCCTTTTGGCTATCTGGCTAGTGGGCAAACCTGCCAGCTTCGCCGAGTAGTCAGCTTTCCGTCTAGCTGCGATACGCTAGCCTAAACGTGCTGCCACTATATAATTTGCGGAAAGGGATTAAAATTGCTCACTCTAGCACAGATTTATTTGCTCTCGCTTTCGGAAGCGTTGTATATAGCAGTGTTCACCTTTAGTCAGAGGTATGCCATCTCGTATCTTTGCGCCGATAGTGAGTAGCCGTTCTGGTGCTCCGAGTAAGAATGTCCGAGCGTCAATCCAAGCGTCTATGTCCAGGGCTTTGTCGTCAGCTATCAGCTCTCCGAGTTCGGTTAGATTGCCTTGACTGTCTACGATAGGTTTGTGCAGGCTCTCTATCTTGACCAGCTTCGGGCATTGGCTGTAAAGGTTGTCCTCTTTACACTTTGCCCTTTGAGTTTTACTACAGTTGCCACAGGTTAAGCCGTTGGTGCGCTTGTAATGCTCTCGCCAGTATTGAGCTTTGGTGAAGCTGGCTATCCGATACATCCAGCTATGATTATCGGGCTTGTGTCCGTTGCTTCTGCCAGCATCGGCAAGGTTACTGATTATGGTATGGAGCAAGTCCTCTCGGTCTGGCACACTGTTGGCTATCGGCAAGGCTACTTTATAGTAGGTTAGCCATTCGCCCTGTAGCTGGTCGTAGCCGTTGCCGTTGTGGTCGCCTTGCTTTCGTTTTCGGTATGACCTAGACTTGGTATGGCGGGGCTTTGACGTGGCTGTTATACAGCTTGCGGGCTTACCACACCACGGACAAACGCCCTGCCTCTCATTTAATACCCAAATCTTACCGCACCGACCACAATGACCTTGAGGATTGCTGTTATCGCCGTTAAGCGGTGCTGGTGTTGTTATCATCGTTACCATCGCTTGACCCCCTTATTGAGCTTATTTGCCATCGTGGGGCAAGCTTTCAAGGTCAGGCTTTCATATTCAATTGTTAAGGTGCGTTTTTGTGTGTGTTTCTAGCTTCATTGTGTAACAAAAATACAAATTGTTCAGCACGAAGAACTAGCTCGTTTTACAATGGGGGTGGGGGATTATGCAGGTAATATTTATTGTGAAAATGTAAGAACTACGGCGAGGT
>JAQTTS010000233.1 GCA_028710655.1 Dehalococcoidales bacterium | reverse complement strand
TAACAGGAATTACCAGTTCCTCCGGTGCCTCCGTTTGTAAAACTTAATCCTCCGTATGCCAATACGCAATGCGTGCCGCCGTTAGCTCCATTGCCTGTCAAACCGCCTCCCGCGCCTCCCTGGTAAGCTCCACCCGTGCTTCCTCCTGCTCCTCCCGTTCCGCCGGCTGCGGTAGTATAACAGGTAGAACCTATTCCAGAAGTACCGGTTTGCCCGTCAGCATTGGAGGCGGTACGGGTACAGCTAGTGCCATAAGTGGTTGACGGCCCTCCTCCGCCTCCTCCGGCGACAATTAAAGGAGTATTATTAGTATAAGTAACAAAAGTGCCGCCGCCGCCGCCGTTCTCATTGCCATGGGCGCCGCCGTTACTGCCGCCGGCTTGCCCGACAAGGATCTTAAGTTGCGTTCCGGATGACAATGAAAAATCTCCGCGCATCCTGGCGCCTTTACCTCCGGCTAAAGAAGCGCCGCTTCCGCTTCCTCCCTGAGCGCCCCAGGCTTCAATTGTGTAAAGCCCGGTAGTAGGCACCGTCCAATATTGAATTCCGCTGGTCACGGTTACCGAAGGGCTGCCCCCATAAGCAGTGTTACATTGCGCCTGCGAAGGGCCGGAAACACCCGTCGCTCCACAAGGCGTAAAGGTATATTGCGCTGCCCAAGCGTGAGACGTTCCGGTTAAAAAGAAGAACAAACCGCTTAATACAGTCAAGAATGATCGAACGTAGATCCTTTTTTCTCTCATCTTTTTATTCGAAGCTGTTATCTTACTTTTAGCCCCCCTTGCGTGCCTCCGTAAGTATTCGGCCACGCGGCGTGATCAAATCTCGGCGCTGTAAACCTGAAAGAAACCTCTCCTTCTTTGTCACTGTGGATAATAAGCTTTTTGTTGGCGATATCTTTTTCATACCAGATATTACCGTTAAAGCTGGGCGTCAATATTATAACCAGATTCTCCCAGTCATTACCGAACTCGGTTATATTACCGAACAGCCACAGGTCGCTGCCTTTGGCGGACCCGTCAAAATCGATCACCGCTTTTATAGATCCGGCCGCATTTTCCAGCCTGATTATTCCGGTGGCCTCTTCCTTTATCCCGATCATGCCCGCCATATATGTGGCGAACTTCTCGCCCGCGATGTCATATATCGGGTCGACCGTGCCGACGTCCAGTTTCCCGGTTCCGCCGCCGATACTGGCGTTACCAGCCGTTATTAGCGGGCCGTCAAAGTAGGCGGTCGCGTCAACTTCCAAGTTACCCTGTACGAACAGGTCAGGAGAACCGCTGGCATGGCCGGGACTTATCGCGCCTATCCTTACGTCATCAACCACATCTAGTTTGTATCCTGGATTCGTTGTGCTGATGCCGACGTTGCCGTTTGTATCGATGACCAAACGAGGGGTTGCAATTCCCACATTTTGGATTCCAAAGTATCCAGCTGAAAAATCTGTTCCGACACTCCTGACAAGCTGGTAGTCGTTCGAGCCGAAGTTCCCGATACGAATCGCGACGTTCCCAGAAGTCTGCGCTACATGCAATTCCTCCTGAGGGTTCGTCGTGCCGATGCCGACGTTGCCGGAAGCGACGGTCATCACGCCCGTCCCGCCCGTCGCAAAGCCGATCTTGTCTTCGGCAATCCTGTACATGCCCGTGTTACCATCGCTGGTATATGAATATGTCGGGGAGGAAGCAGAACTATCCGAAGCCCGGATATAACCATCTACCAGCAAAGTAGAAGCGAATCTGCCGTTACCATTAACTTCCAGTTTATAAACCGGATCAGACTTCCCTATGCCGACGTTACCGCTATTCATAGCCAGATTCACGCCTTGATAGAATTCTGAATAATAACGGCCGATAATGCTCCCTCCTGAATCCAGACCTCCGGTTTTAATACCGCCGTTCACGTGCAGCTTGGCTTCCGGACTGGCTGTACCTATACCGACGTTGCTCGAAGGTAAAAGGTTTATGTGACCGGCGCCGGAGGTTATTTCCAACCCCTGGCTGAAACCGCTTGAAGAACCGATCCTTCCTTTTTCGGAGTTAACCAGATGCGAGGTATTCGCCGCAGAGATAAACACATTGTCTCCGGCGTTATTTTCCGCCCAGACACTCGCCGTATTATTATCGCCTATGCTTGTAACTTTTGCCCTGATATATGCTGTCTGCGTATCTTGCACATCAAGTTTGTAAGAGGCAAGGGTTGTCCCAATACCGACGCTGCCAGTGTTCATAGATATATCGCCTGTGCCCGTCCAGGAGTCGTTCGTTGAATCGTATGCTCCGGATGTTTCCGTACCCAGGGTCACGCAGGTAGTGCACTGCACATTTTCCACAACCGCACTTCCGGTCGTATAATTCACATCTCCGTGATCAACGTTTGCCAAGGCGGCAAGAGAGACCTCGTCGGTGTCCGGGACGTCATCATCGATGCCATCCGCATCAAAGTAGCCGGTGTCGCAGTTTCCGTCGCCGTCTAAGTAGGTGGATGAGCCGTTGCAAATGGTTGAGGCGTTGGTGTCGGTATCTACGGGCCAGGTAGTACGGGTCGTGCCGCCCAAACGGATACCTGTACCGCCCACATCCAGGCTGGCCAGCGGAGCTGTCGTACCGACGCCAAGGTTGCCAGAACTTATTATAAGATTGCTAGCAGGAGTAATGGTAATGTTCCCAGAATTATTAGAAATGGTTGAGGTTGTTCCGCCGATATCGAGTTTTGCTGTAGGGTTGGTTGTCCCGATTCCGACGGTACCATCATTTCTTAAGAAAAGCACCGATGAAAGTGTGCCGCCGGTATTTGAGGTAAAGAAGTTAAAGTTACCTGTTTTATTATTCGCGCCCGTGACTTCCATCTTTGCTATGGTATTAAGCGCGGAGGCTCCTCTATCATAGAAACCAAACGTAGACTTTCCTGCTCCCTGGCTGTCCAAGGTTGACTCTAAAACTGAATTATACCCTCCGCCGGCATTCCCGTGGTATAAAGTCAATACTCTTGCTGTGTAACCACCCTGATTAATAATATTATTCCCTATGCCGACGTTACCTGAAGTAGTATAAATATCGCCTGTGCCTGTCCAGGCGTCATCCGTTGAATCATAGGCTCCGGTGGTTTCGGTTCCCAGGGTTACGCAGCTTGTGCATTGTACGTTCTCTACCACAGCGCTTCCGGTCGTGTAATTCACATCTCCGTGGTCAACGTTCGCCAGCGCGGCGAGAGATACCTCATCGGTATCGGGAACGTCGTCATCAACGCCTCCTATATTATGGAAATCATTTGTGGCTGCGGACTGGATATTGGCCAAGGTTGTGGGCCAGTTGGAGTTGTAGCTCTGGCCGTCGACAGTATCAGCGTTTAGGTTGGTAACTACGGTGGTGGATGATACAGCCAGAGGGGCGGTCCCTGTGCCGAGAGTCGAGATGAGCTGATTATTGGTGCGGATGGCACCTCCAACCACATCAAACGTAACTCCGGGGGACGTAGTTCCGATCCCAACGTTACCGCCTTTCGGATTCAGCGCCAGCGGGAAAACAGCGTCATCGGATGGCCTGAAAGCTTGCATCCAAACCGCGTATGATCCACTTGACTTTGACCCGCCGAATAAATAAACATCACTTCCGCCCAATCTATAGGCAGCTTCAGTAGATGATATAGTATCGCTTCTGGCTTTTTCTACATACAGCGTATTTCCTGGAGTTCCACCGACTCCCAGGTATCCGCTGACAATCGTCCTTCCCGAACCGTTCGGATCTATGGAAAGATCCTCGTTAGTATCATAAGTTGTAATCGCGGCCGCTCCGCCATAACCGAAGAGCGCTCTTTTAAAATACAAATCTCCGCCGTTGTAAATCAATAAATCCCAGTTGCCGGTATTAAGTGCGTCGACGCCCCAACCCGAAGTATTAACATTGCCGAATTTATCGGTTGCCGATCCGGTGCTATAGTACATCCCGCTGGTTCTCGTATCGCCGCTCACATCCAGCTTATATCCGGGATTCGTTATGCCGATGCCGACGTTACCTGAGCCCGATATAGAATACAGGTTGCCATTGTTGATGGAAATATTATCCGGGACTTCTCCGTCGGAATC
>JAQTTS010000232.1 GCA_028710655.1 Dehalococcoidales bacterium | reverse complement strand
TCCGTTTCCATGCTTTCTTTGCTGGCGATTTCCCCGGTACGAACATCTACCCTGGCGACCGCCATCTCGCCGTCACCGCGGCAGATTAGTCCGCGTGAGGCGGAATAGCACCTTAAATACTGGCTGGACCACTGCTTTTCGTCTTCCGTGGGAAACATGATCCGGAGCTCTTTCGGCTTGTCCCCGAATACTTTCTTCACCTCATCAGGGCAAACGAAATATTCGGTGGGAACCGGGTAGCTAATCCCTTCTTCGTTTTCCCTTCTGACGCCCAGCCTGATTTTGCCCAACCGGGGCAGCCTGATTACCTCGGATACGCCCTTGATTGCCATTGTCATTCTCCTCCTCGATATTTGCTTCCGATTCATTCACCGCTGGCTTTTGGTCGGTCATATCCCTGATGTAAGCCCGCGCTATCCACCTGGCGAATATACGGATACCGTTGTCGTAGGACTTCTGCTCGGTGGTTAGTTCGTCTTGCATTTTTCCCCATCCCGAATCAAGAACAGGTCATCGAAGGAACACTTGAAATACTCAAGAAAGCGCTGCCGCATACCGGGTGAAGGTTTTATTCTGCCGGTGCATATCGCGGATAAGTAGCTACGGGAGACTCCAATGCGGTAAGCCAGTTCCTTTTTGGAGCAGTTTTGGCGGATGAGATTTTTCTCCAGGACTTCCCGTTTTAGTTCCACCCTGACCATTTCTGTAATACTCCTGTAGCATAACCTGAACACAATAATAATACAGTTTTGGGGGGCTAGTCAATGGGTTTTTGGCGTTATTAATAGCACATAATGTCGCCAAAGGTAGTTGACAAGTATCACTAAACGTGTTACAGTAGTGCTATCAGATACGGAGGGCTGAGATGACTGAGATGATTAACTTCGGAGATTACCTGCGAAGTTTGCGCGAGGGACAGAAGATGTCTCTCCGGGATGCGGCGGCAAAAACTGGCGTCTCTGTCTCCTACATCACCCAGATAGAGAACGGGAGGAGGAATGCTCCCGGTCCGGAAGTATTGAAAAAGCTGGCTCCAGCCTATAATGTGCCGGTAAGAGATCTTCTTAAAGCCGCCGGTTACATGAATGATATTAAGGAAATCAAGCCGGCTTTATCCGACGAGGAGGAAGTGGAGAGGGCATTTCGTTACGCGATAAGCGACCCGCGGTATCAGTCGGGCACCAGGTGTACAGGACCGATAACCACCGATGTGAAGCGGTTCATCGTCGAAATGTACGAGAAGGCAACGGGAAAAAAACTTTTGCCGGGAGAATAGCCAGATGAAAAACCCGTCCGACCTCCGCTATTTCTGTTATTGTCTTGTCCGTAAGTACGGCAGTCCGGATGAAGCCTCCGAAGAGCAAAAGGCAAATGAGTTCAGACAGTATTACTTAAGGGATTTACCCCCAAGCGTAAAGGCTCTCCGAGCCGTAGCTAGCTGTTGCGGCTGCAAGCTTGACAGTTCGGATAGAATGCCGGAAAACATGAGGGGATATAACCACGTAGTCAACGGCACCAATAATATCATTATCAAAGACGGCGACACCGTCAGCGGCACGCAGAATACAATACTGCACGAGATCCGGGAAATCATGGAAGGTATTTTCCCCAGAGTATGCCGTGATTACAGGCCTTTGAAGACAAGTGCCAAGCATTACGCGGCTAACAAATTCGCCACTGCTGTGCTGTTACCTGAGGAGAGCTTTACCAGGAAAGTCTACGAGACCGGCTTCGATGTCATCGAGTTGGCAAGCTCCTATTCAAAAAGCTGCTCACAGGTACTTTTAAGAATCGGTGAGGTACTGCAGGGGAAGTTATTTTTCTATGCAGGCATGTATGAACCGGATCCGGATAACAACTGGCGGGTGACCTACTGGACGGGAGGCAACAATCATCACGACCCCGAAGCTAATGTCTGTGGATTAGATGGCTTTTTCCCGCGAAAGAATAGAGCGGTCGCTCCGGGATCCCTTGTTGAAATGACGATAAAGGAAGGCAAACCCCACCTCGTCGAACAAATCATGTTACTGGATGACATGGATGATGAGGGGCTGGTAGCCATAGCTAATCCCCTGATGATACAGGGCCAGCCGGCCAAGGTAGTATTGACTGTTTTGCTATCACCCAACCGGGGATTGCTGTCACCACAGGTCAAGAAGCTAAATCCGGTTACAGTTGAACGATTTCACCGGCATCTATAAGAGACATTCGAAGGAGGCAACCAGTGGAAAACATCAGCAAGAAAGCCGCAATCTATGCCAGGGTTTCTTCCGATAAACAGGATGTGGATTTGTCAATCTCGGCCCAGCTCAGGGCGTTGCGGGAATATGCGGAGCGTAATGGCTATTCCCTTGTCAGGGAGTTTGTCGATGAAGCTGAAAGTGGACGTACTGCCGCCAGGCCTGCCTTCCGGGAAATGATTTCCCTGGCAAAGACTAAGAATACTCCCTTTAACGTTATCCTGGTCTGGAAACTCAATCGTTTTGCCCGCAGCCGTGCTGACTCAGTCACTTATAAAACATTATTGCGTAACAAGGGGATCGATGTTATCTCCATCAATGAGCCGGTAGATGATAGCCCCACCGGCCGTTTACTTGAGGGCGTTATCGAATCCATTGATGAATTTTACAGCGCCAACCTGGGTCAGGATATCCGTCGGGGTATGAGGGAAAATGCCAGCCGGGGATTTTTCAATGGCAGCCGGCCTCCTTATGGTTTTCGTAAAGTTGCCGTTCGCGATGGCGAAAAGACGAGAAATAAACTTGAACCAGAGCCGGAAGATTCGGCGGCAGTAAAGACGGTGCGCCGGATATTCGATATGGCACTGAAGGACCTGGGCTGCAAGGAAATCGCTAAGGCATTGAACCACGACGGTTGCCGCACTTTAAAAGGAGAAAGATGGGGCCGGACTACGGTCTATAAAGTACTTACCAATGAAGCTTATATCGGTACCCTGGTCTGGGCAGGGAGACAGGGCTATGCTGCTGCCCGTAGCGGTGAGCCTCCGGTCAGGGTTGAGAATGCCTGGTCGTCCATCATTGACCGGGATAACTTTCAAGTAGTTAAGCAGAAAATGGCCTCCAAGAGACCGGAGGTTAGCCATCCCAGAACCGTGCCGAGTTCATATCTTCTGAGCGGGATGCTCTTTTGCTCCTGCGGCCGAGCCATGATGGGACACAGCTCTAAGTGCCGCCGCTATTATTACTATCTCTGCTCCCGGAACTATAAGCAGGGCAAGGAAGCCTGCGATGCCCGGAAATTCCCCAAGGAAAAGCTGGAAAAGGTAGTTGTGGAGCATATCAGGTCCGATATTCTGAACAACGAGAGCCTGGAGAAGATGGCGTTGATGGTCAATGAGGAGTTTCGCTCCGCTAGCAGCGGCCTAAAAGAGCGCCTGGATGTTATCGACGCGGAGCTTTATGATACCAGGGCCAGATTGTCCAGGCTGTATGATGCGATTGAAACCGGGAAGGTAGCTCTGGATGACCTTTCTTCACGCCTGCGGGAGCTTAAGGACCGTCAGAGCGAGTTGACTAAGGCCAGATTGCTGGTAGAAGCGGAGATGGTGGCTAGGGGTGAGGAGCGAATTGATGTCGAAATGGTGAAAACCTACGGTAAGGACCTTCGGGCGATGATTGAAGAGGCAAGTCTTACCGAGAGGAAGGCATTTCTACGCTCATTTATCAAGCGAATTGAAATCGATGGCGACAAAGTTAAGGTGACTCACAAACTGCCTTTGCCGACTGGGAAGGATAAAGTAGCAGTACTACCTATTGATACCTTTGGTGGAGCCGAGGGGATTCGAACCCCTTACCTTTTCACTGCCAGTGAAATGTTCTCCCAAGTGAACTACGGCCCCGTAGCTCTTATACTTTAGCAGAAATCAGTTAAGAACACAAGCTCAATGAGACTGACAGAACCTGTTTTAATTTAGTCGGCAGGAAAGGTTAGCTAGGTTATGGAGTTTCTCTACTCAAGGACGATAGGCATGAGCTCCATTAAGGGCAGGAATAGTATCTTGAAGCCATTGTCCGGTATCCGCGTGAGATTGGACATATACAATACGGGTAGGAGTCCTTATTTTCGCCACTGAGTGC
>JAQTTS010000231.1 GCA_028710655.1 Dehalococcoidales bacterium | reverse complement strand
GAAGGAGTGCAGTCCCGTACTCTACTGCTCGATGGGAACAAGAGTCCTTACCATCTTCAACGAGGACTCGCAGCTCACCAGGCAGAAGACGCTGTCACTTACCCGGAAAGACACCTGGACCACCTATAGTGAAACCATCGACATCGCAATACCCAGCTCCTACACCGGCTACGGCTGGAAGGACATATACGCCAAGATAATGCTCGATGGTAAGAACATGGCAATCTCTCCGGAGTATGACGACTGCGTTCAGATTGCCAAGGTGGTGCCGGAGTTCCAGCTGGCGGAGATAACCAAATACGAGAGCATGTGAGGAGAGTAGCTAAATGCAGGTTACCGGATTACCGATAGCAGGACCGTGGATTATCCTGGCTGTTCCTTCTGAAAGAATAGCAATGCAGCCGGGGCAGGTCCTCCGTGTCTTCTTTGCCTTCAACTACAGATACAGAGGCGATGAGCCGCTGAGGATTACCCTGCACGGCTTTATCGGCAGCCGTCAGCCTGATGGAACCTTCCAGAGCGTTGCCGACGACAGGGCTACTGTTGACCTGGCGCCGTCTGTCGAATTTACCCCGTGGGAAGGGGCGGTGGACATTGCCACTGGTGGCGGTTTTCTTGGCATCGGTAAAACCCCGGAGGGAACCTACGACCTTATGGTGAGGATTGATGAGTTTCCCGAAGTTTACGCCGAAGTAGCCGGCTGTATTGAAATTACCGGTGGTGCGTCGGATATGACAGGGATGCTCAACATGGTGATGATGCTGGCTGTGCTGGGAATGGTAGCGCCGATGATGACAGAGGGGGTAGCAGAGTAATGGCTAAAGCCTACCTTGAGCCGGAAGAAATTGTGAAGCTTGAGGAAGCAGCCGAGTATCTGCGGGACAGGCTTCTTATCAGGCTGCTGTTTCACCTCGGCTGCCGGGTATCGGAAGCCCTGGGTATTACTGTGGATAACATCGACTTCAGTCACGGCACAGTGATTATCCAGCACCTGAAGGCGAGGATCACGCTCTCCTGCCCAAACTGCGAGGCTAAATTGAGCAAGTCGCATCGGTTCTGCCCTGGTTGTGGACTCGAAGTCGAAAAGGCGGTGGCACAGGAGAAAGAGCATCAACGCCTCCGGGCACTTCCGTTGGATAAAGAAACTCTGGCCATGCTCAGGGAATATATAAAGCGTGACGGACCGGTAACACGAAAGGGGAAGAGACTTCTCTTCGATGTCTCGCGGCACCGCGCCTGGCAGATCGTCAGAGACTGTGCCCGGAGAGCTGGACTACCCCACCTGGTAAATACGGAAACGGGCAAGATGCATAACGTGAGTCCACACCGGCTCAGGGATGCTTTCGCCGTCCACGCGGTAAAGCTGGACGATTCTGGTGATGGATTAAGGATGCTGCAGGAGCACCTGGGACACCGGAGCATTACCACTACTATGAGATACCGCAAAGTGTCAGGTGAGGAGCAGAAGGAATGGTACCAGAAACTGTGGCAAGGAGGAAAACAAGATGGGTAAATATTCGAATCACGATGAGTTCGGGGTCAACGCCCCAATTAACTACCGGGAGGATACTACCAGTGAGTCATATCTCAACGGAATGACGGTTATCGCCCCACCCGGGATGAAGCCGAAACAGGTACGCGGCCGTAAGTTCGAGGAGAAGACGGACTTCAAGGCCTCGGCACGGTGGCACCGTAACTTTGATATGGCGATGTTCGGCGGCTCGGATATCGGGGCTCCCGACTATGACAACCAGCAACTGAGCTTGGAAGGCAAAATAAACGGAATTAAACGTATACCAGGGAGGCCGTGATGGCAGGACAGGCAATAGTAACAATCGAAAACAAGGAATGGTTTACGGATGTAGCCACACTTACCTGGGAGCTATCCCAGGGTCTGGGTGGTATTGTGGAGATTCCCGCGGGTTCCGGGATGCTCTTCGATTTAGGTATTGAGCAGACTATAGAGGTAACCACGGTGCCGATGCTTTTCCCACTCGATATCGCTTTCCTCTCGGAAGATATGACCGTCACCGAGATCTATCGGGATATCGAACCGGGGTATCTGGTAACTTCGCAGCTGCCGGCCAAGTACTTTCTTGAGGTCAACGCCGGTGAGCTGGCAGGTATAGAGCCGGGGACATCTGTTTCGGTTGAATACTTGATTACTGAAGAAATGACCCCGGCAGTCTCTGACATGGTTTCAACGGCCGTGCCTTTTGTTGGCTTCCTGACGGTAAGTGCCATTAGCATTCTAGTTATGAGAGATATGGTAAAGGATCTTCTCGATGATGAGAAAAGCTTCCTCATTCAGAAGGAAAACGGTACGTCAGCCACATGTGAGATAATCCGGCCGCAGCATTATGATGTGCTCAGCTGGGTCGGAGCTCCGCTGCCGGATTACAGCTTTGCTATTGAGACCGAATTAAAAGAACGTAAGATCGATGAGGTCTTGAAAAGGCTGAAGGATGGAGTTAATGACATCCAGGAGAGCGATAACTTCAAGCAGTTCCTGCTTACTATGTCCAAGTTTCACGACTACAGTATCGGCAACCTGATACTGATTATGGTGCAGAAACCCGAGGCTACCAGAGTAGCCGGATTCAAAACATGGAAAGACCTGGGACGCTGGGTAAAGAAGGGAGAGAAAGGCATTGCTATCCTGGCACCCTGCATGCCGCCTAAAGGACAGAAACCTGAGCCGAAAGAGGGCGGAGAAGAGGAAGAAGAGATAGAGGTAAGCCCCATCTATTTTAAAGTTGTGCACGTATTTGACCTTAGCCAGACAGACGGCGAGCTCCTTCCCGAGTTCGATGTACCGTCTCTTACCGGAGAAGCAAACGAAGAGCTATTTGAAAGAATCATGGTAGTGACTAGAGGGCAAGGATTAGACGTGAATTTTGATTCAAGACCTTACCAGGACCCGGCGATTAAAGGTACCTACTCCGGTAAAAGTATCTGGGTTAGACCCGAAGAGTCCCGGGCCCAGCAACTGAAGACTCTCCTTCATGAGGTTGCCCATTACTATTCCGAGAATGTATTTCGTATTCCACGAAGAGACGCCGAAACAATTGCCGAGAGCGTTGCTTTTACTGTAGGGGCTCACTTTGGCTTTGATAGCGGTACAAGGTCGTTTTCCTACGTTGCGCTGTGGGCAGAAGACAAGAAAGTGCTTGAAGCCAACCTGGCAGCGATACGCAAAGTATCTACGAAAATGTTTGACGCCCTGGAATCCATAAAGACGGGGGTAACCAGCTAAAGATGGCATTAGATATCAGACCGGCAAGGGGTGGCTTCTTAAGGCCGTTTGGCTGCGGCTGGTTTATCCGTGAGTTTCTTCTGGGTAATGGGCCGGAAGGCTCACGTGTCATTGACCCGCAGCAGGGCGCTCCCCAGGCTGACATCAACTTCGAGTATAAGGAAGCTCTCGCTCGGGCAACCGCCAGGGAGCGTGCCGAGAGGATTATCAGCCGTATGGTCGTGAGTGGTGCAGATGTTACTGAGGAACAGGCAGAGAAAATCTACGAACGTGAGATGAAGAGGATATCCCGTAAGTTTACACACATGCGGTATCATTCTTTCCTGATGTACTTCGGCGTGCTTAAACGGTTGGGATGGGTCGAAATCACCAATGAAACCGAGCCTTCGGCCATTCAGGATAATTATCCACCGGCTCCGGAGCGGACTTACTATTGTCTCACAAAGAAGGGCATTGTAGCAGGGGATGAGCTCTGGTCCAACCCCCTCTTTACACTGTATCCCGAAATCGGCCCCAGTCACATGAAGAAATCTGATTAGCCGCGGGGTTTCTATTTCATTATTTATCTTAATAGACTGTTTACAGCGACTTTTCTCATGCTCCGTTTTGCCAATTCTTATGCCTAGGTACTGAAACACTTATATCAGCGACTTCGATAATCATGATGGGTAGTGTTGTTTCTGGGGTAGCGTAGAGGTGCTATTTCCAACGGCCGCTACATACTTTTCGACAGATCGGATAACGCAACTAATGACGCTTTGTGAGTCGGTAATTATACCCCCATTGTTACGAATGAATTCTCTTATTTGCTTCAAATCTTCTTTACCGATCTCTCTATCACTCTGATGGA
>JAQTTS010000230.1 GCA_028710655.1 Dehalococcoidales bacterium | reverse complement strand
GATAACAATCTCTCTTTCTCCGGCAAGAGACTGATTGGCCGCTAGGCGTGTTGCAACCTCCAGGGGAAGGGGCTCTATCGCCCCACTCTTCAGCAGCTCCAGGTATTCGTCGTACTCGTCCCATTCTACCGGTTGTCCACCCGAAGCCCAAAACGTTTTCCCCTGAAGGTAAGGTGCGATACTTATTCCATGATCTCTCTCTAGTTTAGCCAACATGGCCTTGGTGGTGTCTCCTGTCGGGTCCTGATACCAGGCCGACGCCAACTCGAAGAAGGCACGCATCTCTGTCGCAGAGGAAAACTCAGGAAGATTACCCCCCCGCAGCTCAGAACCAGAAACTACGGAGTCGAGGGCGAAGTCCCTGGAGCCGTAATAGAGTGCCCTTCGATTTACCCCATCAGAGACGATCTTCGGATTGGAGGGACCGATCGCCCCGGAAAGCCCCCGAACAAAGTTTGTATACATGGCCAGGTACGCTGCCTCGTCCATGAGAATCTTGTCTGTAGTCTCCACTGCCTTCCAGAGCCTTTCATGTTCTTTGGCCAGTTCGCTGTATTGAGTGGAGACCAGCGGCACGCCGTCTTCGGTGTATTCCACTGTCAGGTTCTGGGAGTTGGCCTGAATAAAGTCGCTATACGCCGCCTTGGCTTCCCAAGCTTTAGTCAGCAGCCCTTCAGTCGCCTCCGCATGGTGCATCCCTTCAAGGAGGTCGCCAGATATAGCCGCCGTCATCTCTGGGGGGAGAAGGGCGCTCAAGACGGGTGTGGTGTTAATTCCGAGGCCCTGAAACATGTAACGCATAAACGAAGGCAGGTAACCCAGGGCCGCAGAAGAGAAATTGTCCGTTACTCCGAAGGGATTGAGCATCCCATCCAAGAAGGACCCCATAGCGGTGGACCTAGGCTTCTTTAGTTCTGTCCCGGCGGGAAGGGTAAAGTTTTTCGCATCCGCACCACTGCGAAGAAGGTTGTAGTTTTCCCGCCCAATGGCGGCCACAATCTGGTCCTCATTATAAAAGAGAACCTCACCAATTTCCCTGTCCATTCTTGTCGCTGCCTCAGCTACGGTTATGGGCTCACTGAAGGAAGTCCACTTGGACCCCCCGGCCCATAACGGAAGGGGACGAATCTTGGTGTTCACCGCCCAGGCAACCATGGGAACCATCCCCAGGGAAACTTGGGTTGCTGCCGTTAGTCCTGTGCTGGAGGGGTCGACGGGGTTACCGAGAGACAGGGTGAAAGAGTCCTGGAGGTCGTCCAGGTCGACGGACTTCCCAGCATTGGTCAACCCCATTAGGTGCCGAACTACGATAGCCCCACTGTTAGGCCAGAACCACCCCATCTTGGATAAGAAGTTGGCTGCCGCATTGTGAGACCCGAGGTTGCGATCAAGATGAAGAGACATAGATGGCGACTGTGCTGACCACCCCCTGTCCCTCTTCCATTCTCCATCCTCCCAGGCGTACAGTGAACCCCAAACCCCTTCGTTTTGTAGGAAGAACCTGTCCCCGTCGGACCCGGACTCGGGGAGAACATCCCCGGCGGGGGCATCGGGCATGGCGAGGTCTATTGTGACTAGACCTGACGATACTAGACTCTTGAGCAGCTCGTTGGTTCTGTGTACGAGCGACGCAGCGGCAAACCCCTTTGACCCCGTTGCTGAAGCGAACGGAAGCTTGTAGAACCAAGTTTGGTTTACCTCCCACATTGCGCCCGAAAATGGGAAGACGTGGTTCATTTTGCGTATGAGGGGAGACATTTCCGAAGTGTTGAAATACACATAGTTAACCAGCCTTATGGCTTCCTCGTTGGCCATCTTCTGGGCCATGGGAACGTCTAGCCCCCTACTAATGAGGTAATCGCAGTTGTGCTTAAATATTCTCAGATAAGCTGGCTCACGGTTGATCGCTAGGGACATCTTCTCCCCGAAGTTTTCAATGATCCAGTTGGTCGCCCTCTTGTATGCAGCCATGGGTTTCCAGGCCCCCTCCTTGATGGTTGATTCCAAGAAGTTAGAAGACATGGAATTGATTATGTTCACCGGGAAAAGGTTGGCGGCGTCAGCGTTATCTCCCACAGTAACGAAAGCCCTTCGGGCCGCTTCCACGAAAGTTTTCCTTGCGCCAGGGGCGGCCAGATTGACGCTCATCCCACCGATGTTAAAGGTTCCCCCAGCATGGAGTAATCGTTCCACCCCCACCCATCCATCCTCACTGGAATAGAGGGGTCTCAAAATGCTCTTAGCAAACGGCACTAGCTGTTCGTCCAAATAGTATTTGGCCAAGGAGAGGTCGTCGAGGTCCCCCAACCCGCTGTGAGTGGCCATACGCTGAATGTTGTTTCTCATGATAGCCCACTTGGGCTCAAGTATCAGGTCGCTTACCCCCCAGGGGGCTGCAGCCCCCATGGATTCCGCCGCAAACCTTTGAATAACGTACTTGCGGGTGAGGGGATCAGTTAGGGTCTGATGTAGCTGCCCACCCCAGGCGTACCCGTAGGTGGCTTTCTGCGCTTTCGACATTTGAGGTCCCCGCACTATCAGGTCAGCCGAAGCAGAAACCTCGTCGGCTATCGCCCCATGAAAGCCCTTCTGGAGGATAGCCGCACCGTCGTCATACATGTCAAACGTTTTCCAGAGCCCCAAGCTCTCCTTCGTCCGGTCCGCCGCCAGGCTCAACTTCTTTGCCCTCTGATATGATCTTCCTATTCCGTAGGTGGGGGACGACGAATCGAGGGAAGACAATGCTTTAGACGTAAGCTTCCTGATGGTACTCACCGAGGGGACGGAGCCAGATAGAAGATCATCAAAACCGTGGACCAAAGATCTGGCAACCTTCATTGCCTCTTCCACATCGGTTACTCCGTCAAACTGTTTCATCGACTTTGCGACCGCCTTAGCCAACACCCTTCGAGACACCTGTGCCCCCCTCAGGCTCCAGGCCGAGACGAAATCGTGCATGTAGGCGAACGGGTGACGATAGAGTGAGGGGAGACTGTAAATGGCCGCACGAATGTGTTCGTCAATTGCCACAACTCTAGTCATCCACGGTAGCGCTCGACCGGCCAACTGATTGCGGGTAAAGATGGATTTAGTCGGAGACCATATTCCCTTGTCGAAGCCCCGTGCCAGCCTAGACAGGTACCCCAAGCCGTCTACGCCTGAACCGGGATCAATAATGGAGTAGGCGATAGCGTAAAGCTCGTCGTCGGTTATGGCCTTCCCGGCCGCCTCGTACTTGTTCCTAATTTGGGCTACTAGGGCCTTCCTTCTCCCTGAAGTTGTCCACACCTGATCGTCTGGGCCGAAACCCTTGACGATCTTTTTCCCAGCCTCGCCGAGCCTGTTAAGTCTCCTTGATTGACGAAGACGACGATACATGTCGTAAAACGCCTTATCGAATAGGGGGACTGCCTCCGACATCTGGTTAGACAGGATTGGCAGTGCGGTCACGTCGTCACCAACCCTAGAGGCGGCCATGCCTAGGGCTCTCCCCGCCTCCCCAACAGTCTGGGGGTCAGCATACCCGTAAGGGATACCCTTGTTTCCACCCCTGATCCAAGAACGAAGATTCATGTAAATGATAGGGTGATCTATCTGCTGGGCCATCTCACTGACAATCTCGTTGATCAGATCGTGACGTAAAGCTGCTGGGGTCTGCATATACCTGTTGAGATATTTCCCTATGTCGTCCCGGGTAACGCCAAAATGGCGAAGCATAGAACGCAACTGCTTGTACCCTGTCGCAACGTCGTGAGTGGAAATTTCTGATGGGGGTGACATAGAGAAAGCGTAGGCGGTTGCTCGCCTGGTAGCATTCCCCCACCAGCCCTCAACATTGTTGGGGGCGTGCCTACGCCACAGCGACTTCACTTTCCGACCAACAGCCGAAGACCTGTCGGGAAGGTTCTGCAAAATGGTGATCCGATGGTTAGCGTTCTGGGGCAGGTTAGCGGACAGAATCTTGGCGTGCTCCATCATCCTGGCCACCAGCTCTGGGTCAGTAGGGAGACCCCTGGTCAGGGCGACCAGGGAGTCGACCCCTTTGGTTGTGGTGATGTAGTCGTTTCCGGCAACCCGAACCAGGTCGAAGTCAGCTCTTCCGGCCCACTCCCTAATCAGGTC
>JAQTTS010000229.1 GCA_028710655.1 Dehalococcoidales bacterium | reverse complement strand
CGCTTGAGTAGCCGTTGCCGGCATCGAGCCACCAGGTATGCTGCCCGAGGTGATGCGCAATCTCTCGCCGGGCCGGGGCGTTATCGACACAGCCGATGATGAGGTCAGCGCTCAACAGGCTGCTCATGCCGCGCCCCATCTCAAGTTCGGACAGCCGGCGGTTGTAAGGGTGAACGCTGTACCTGATTGGCCGCCCGAACTGGCGTGACAGTCTCTCCGCAAGGGCCTGGCTCTTGAACTTGCCCACTTCACCCGGGTAAAAGTTCTGCCTCAGGAGGTTATGCGGCTCGACCCGGTCATGGTCGATCAGCACCAGCTCGATATCCGAGCCCCTGAGCAGCCGGCAAAGCCCTTCAGCGACCCCACCACCCGTGCCACCGCAGCCAACTATCAGGATGCGCCGGTCGCGGTTCAGGAATTCCGGTGTGACCACGTAAGTCAACTTCACTCACCTCCGGTATCGTTTCTCTTTCCTCATCGTATTCCGCTGCCCCGGAAAGGGTCCCGTCGAAGACGTCCTTCCAGGAGAGGGTATAGAAGTAGCCGTACACGCCTACCCTGAGCAGTACGACCGGTGTGGCGTTCAGCCTGCCCACGACCCCGTAGAGCTTGAGACCTTTCTCATCCTCATTGTCCTGGACGCTGAAGAAGGCTCCCCCGTGGCCATGGGAGTGCAGGTCAAGTACGACCCTGTCCTGCACAGCATAGGTGACTTTGGCCTTCTTCCTGTCCTGGGGTGGCACGTAAAGGTGGTAGCCGGCAATGCCGGTGATGGCCACGTACCGCTCTCTATCAGGTTCGGCAAGAAAGGTATCGAGTGCCAGCTCCCAGAACCGCACGGGAATGCTCCCGTAGGTGAGGGTGATCCCTGGCTCCAGCGGGGCCAACCCCCGTATCTCGCACTCGGCCACGGGGATACGGGCGCTCAGGAGAGGCCCGGAGGCCTCGATGAAGACGCCGTTCCGGGCGAGAATGTAGTTGTAGTATGGCCCTCTCTCCCCGGCGATACCTTCCGGATATTTTGTCAGGTACCCGACAGCTTTCATCGGTCCACCCCCATGACAAGCAGGTCTCTGATGGTCCCGTGCTTGACCAGGTCGTCCATGGGGAAGTCTTCCTTTCCGTCCAGCTCATCCCAGAGCTGCAGGATGTTCTTTGGGAATTTCTTCGACCGGTTCACAAGGTCCGCCGTGCCGCTGAAGAATGACATGAAGAACGATAGCACGATATCCGCCACTCTTTCCGGGTACTGGTGATTGCCCGGGCAGGAACGCCCGTCCGGGAAGATGTTGGCCAGAGGCGCCTTGTACACGATATCCGTCTCCTTTGTCGGCCTCTTTGTTACTGCATATACCCAGGGTGGACTTCCCGGAGTGCAAAGGAAGATAAAACCCGGGAGAGGCAGCTTCAAGCGGCGCGGCGGTTGGCCGGCCTTCTCCTGGAGGGCCAGTTTCCTTACTTGCGGCGGCACGTAGAAAGCGTACATCGGACCGCTCCGGGTATTCCGCCACCAGAGGGTATCCGGCGGCAGGAGTCCCGTACTGAAGGAAAGATTGCTGGCAAGGGCCTCCGCCACATCCATCGCATCTACCATCTTCCTCTCGACCAGGTCACCCTCGAAGAGTGTCAACTCCACGGCGTGATAGTAGAAGTCGAGCCGGCACCTGAGCCGGTCGTGCGGTATCTTCAGATCCTCCGGTACCGCCCACCGGAAAGTCCCCGGCTGTTCACTCATCGTCATCCGTATTTATCCTCCTTTTCCCAGGCTTTTCCGCTGCCTCAAGCGGCAGCGACAGCTGCTCTTTCGGTACGCCCAGCTCGTAACACAGTTCGGGCCGGTCAAGCAGGATGGCGAGCACCTGCAGCAGCCGGTACCTGGAGTCCTCTTCCAGCCAGAGCGCCTGGTTTTGTATGTTGTCCTGGATGGCCAGCACCCGCGGCCACTGCTCCGTGAGGCCTGCCACAACCCTCGGGCTCCAGACCTCACTAGAGTACTCGTCATAGGAAGCATCCAGCTGCCAGCAGCCTGTTTCGCCGTGCACCCACCTGGCAAAGTCGACAATGCCGGCATACCGTGTTTTGCCCAGACACCGGTCAAGCTCTTCAACGCTGAAGCCCTTGTCCGGTATACGGTCCAGGATATCCCTGCCGCACAGTTTGGCCACCTCCTCCAGAATAGGCACGCGGTCGTCTTCATCATCGCTCACATAGGGGCTTTCGACGAGACCCAGCATGAGGGTATAACCCTCCCGGATATCATGGAAGCTGTGGTAGTCCTCGTACGAAAAGCCCATCAGGTCCACGGGAATTTCCCCGAGGAAGTCTCCCAGTGTGAATTCCTCCGGTTCGAAATTCCCGGAAAGCGGGAAGTACTTCGGTTCGAAGTACTTCCTAAAGACCGTGATACGTTCGTTCCCCTCCTGGGCCATGATTTCCGCCTCGTGCTCCGGGAGGAATTCCTGAACAAGCTTGTGAAACGCGGCGATGACGTCGACATTCAAAATCATATCCAGGAGCATGCCCAGGGAAGGCGGGCCGGTACTCAGCATGCGTGCCAGGGTGTCGAGTGGCCAGACGGGGTCCGGCCTGGTGTGCTCAGCCGCCGTCTGTTCGCGCTGACTGCGCTCGACATTGCGCTCGTGCCACTGCCGGACGGCCTCTTCATTCATCCGCTCAAGAGTTTCCAGGTCCCACATCGGGAGACACCCCCTTAAGTGAAGAAAGCACCCGCACAGCTTCTACCGTGTGGCTGGCGTAGGTCCTGGCTTCAGCGACGGCCAGATTCACCTCCGGCTGCGCCTCATTAAGTCCGTCATAATCAAGCTGGCCATCCCGGGTGAACTGGTTGGCCAGATCGATTATCTTGAGCCTTTTGGCTGGCACGCGTTTCAAGGCATTAGCCAGCCTCTCTATGACCTCTTCCTGTTTCATGGTTGGTTTGTGCTGTCCTTCAGGCTACCCTCGCTTTTCCTCCTGGCCATCCTGTTTTCCAGGACGGCCTGAAGGACAGCACTTACCTCCTTTTGAGTTAGCCTTTCGTGCCCACACGCCGTTTGAATTCGACCATCTCGACATCACCCTTCCTGGTCGTGGTGGCATCGGCGTTGGCCAGTTCCGGGAAGAAATCGACCATCGACTGTTTGACCTCATCGACGGTCATCTTCGGGTCCGGGTCCGGAAAAGACCTGCCGTCGTATATGAATTCCCTCATATTGATTGCCTCCTTCTCCTTTGGTATTCCCTTGCGGCAGCCCGGTTCTCAATTGGATTCCGGTGATATTGCTCCCGCCTTTTTCGAGCATAGTAATCTCTGTGGTCACGACTATACCTGGACGTCGTCCCCTGTCCTACGGCCACTCGTTGTCTGGCCTAAAGACTCCCCACTGCCGGTATCCCAGGTCAGTGGGTTCTGTAAGAATTACCAGCTTCTTGACGTAGGGCAGTTTGGGATTTGGGCTGTTCCAGTCGTCCCGACTCTTTTCCTCTTCCGTGAGCGCCTCGCAACACGTAAGGCAAAGCCGGACGCCTTTCATGATCGCGGCTTCGCCGTTATGGAGGGCGTCTGGCCCTACAAGAATGGCCCACCCAACTTTCGGGTAGGCTTTGACGTCCCTGCCGCAATAGCAGCAAGGGACTTCCTCGGAGGCACTCTCGGCGACTGCCTCCGCCTCTGCTACCACATCGCCCACGCGATAGACATTCGTCACGGCGAAGTGGTTCCCCTGCTCGAAAGCGGCCTTGAGCGAGGGGTAGCACGGAGTCGAAGCTACTTGAAGCCACAACTCTTGTATCATAATCACCCCCTTCCAGACACGAATAGAGCCGCCCGGACCAACCCGCTGCCGTCACACAGCGAGCTGGTGACGGGCAGCTCTGCCGGCCAGAATACGAACAGCCTGGCCGGTTGGCAATAGGGGAAACCCTTACGTGACTACGTATAAGGAATTGTCTTACCCTGAGACGTGGTGTTACATGAGAGCCGCATCAAAGCCCTGAATCTCACCCATGCGGGCTGAGCCGCATTTGGTGCAAAGGAGCTTACGGCCGGTCCCTTCCTTATTGGTACGATTGTCTCGGACCTCATGAGGCGTCTGTTTTTTGCAGTAGGAACAATATTAGATC
>JAQTTS010000228.1 GCA_028710655.1 Dehalococcoidales bacterium | reverse complement strand
CAGATGTGCTGGTAGGCAGTGTATTTGCCCCCAGCTACGGGGAACTGTTTTGCCCCCCGCCTCCATTCATGTTTACACTGTGACATTTCTCCTCCTTCTCTCGCCCTCTCGGGCTTAGTATCCTAGTGGGCCAGGGGCCGAAGCCCCCAACCCGCGGATCGTGAGAGAAAGAATCGCCTATATGCGCCAGAGGCATGCGATGATCTCCCCGGCCTCCGCCCGGTACATGGCAAGCGGACCATTATTGGCATCGACCGAGAGCATGAGTCCGGAGAAGCCCTCAGGCAGCAGGATGGGGCTGACCTGGTCAGCGCCATCTTCAACGTCCTCATCGACCCAATAGCCGTAGTCGGCCCCGTCGCCGGGGTGCGACCCGAAGTAGACGCCCTCCGGGGCGTGATTATTGAGCCGGTCGAATAGCTCCTCCAGGTCATAATTAGCCTCCGGGGTCTCGTAGTAGTCCGGGGTCTCTTGGTGCTTGGCGACCTCGGCCAAAAACGCCTTGTCATCCTCATCCGCCATCTCCTCCAGGACGCCTACGAACGCCGGGATAAGGTCTTCGTGGCGCATGGTGCCCGAGGAGACGCTTCCCATGCGGTCGAATTCGGGGGCCAGCTTCTCCAGGGCCTCGTAGTCGACCTGGCCCATCTCCTCCTCGGGGCGGGGGCCGAGGCCGGAATCCTCGATCAGCCCCTCGGCACCGTCCCCCCAGGGGATGTATTCGGTCAGGTCGCTGGATAGCTTGCTCAGGATGGCGGGGGTAGGGTCTTCCCGGTCGAGGTTCACGATCAGCTCCAGGATGTCCTCCTCGATCAGCATGTAGCAGGGGATATTGCTCGCGGTTACGCGGTCCCCCTCGATCTGGCGGCAGGTCAGAAAAGCAAGCTCCCGCTCGAAGGGCTCGACCAGGGTATGGGCGATAGCGTCGACCTGCCTTAAGCGCCAGGCCATGGTCAGGCTCAGGCCGATAAACCGCCAAAGCTGTATGGGGATCACCCGCTTGGGGGTGACGTCCGGAGAGGCAGGTTCCCAGTGCTCGGGATTCTCGGAACATATCCAATAGACAAGGTCATGCCGGTCTTTGAGCTTGTACTCGATCATCCGGGTAATCGTGCCGGAATTTTTGCAGGTGGGGCAGGTAGTAGAATGGTCTTTCATTGGTTCCTCTCTCTCTCCAGCCCTGAGGCTGGCCGGTGAGCCGGAGAGACTCCGGCCCACGAGGTCAGCTAATAGGCGGGAATACTGGTCTCCGGGGTGCCCCAGTCGGTAGCGCCCCAGTCGGTAGCGCCACGCATGACATCTACCCAGGCTTCGGGGTCGCGCTCGATGCAGCAGCCATCGCAGGTGCAATACTCGCCCTCTTCAAAGGCCTCAGTCTCGGCCACGCACCCCTCGAAGGCGGTGGGGTTGAAATAAGGCGAGTAGTAGACCGTCTGGCCGTCCTCCTCAACCTCAACCCAGATGGATGCCCCACCGTAGCGCCCAAGTGCGCCCCATACACGGGTGACCTTGCCGTTTTTCCCGGTGGCCTGCTCATAATCAGATTGCCAAAGTTGGGCCTGTTCCTGCTCGGTCATGATGTAATCTCCTCCCTAGCTGAAGAAATAGAACACTCGGGCGTAGGCCAGCAGAGCTTTATCCTCATCGCTGGTCGTACTGTACTGTTCCCAGGGCGTGCCCCAGTCCTGATACTCCAACCGGGCGTTTTCGGGTTGCCGGTTACAATCGAGGTCGCCGGTGATCCGTACGGCGGGGCCGCCAGTGCAGAGGAGGATTTCGTACTCATCCGGCTCTGGAGGGGTCTCACCCGGCGAGTACCAGGAATCGGAGCGCACTAGCACGGAGAGGGGGTCTTGCTGGATAGCTTCCAGCGCCCCGTCCTCGTCGTGGTACCTCTCCCAGTCCTCAGCAGGGAGGTCGAGGGTAAGCTCGCACTCCTCACGATCACCGCCGCATGTGCACTCCTGAGAGTGTTCCAGGCGCTCAACCATCTCAATTACGGAGTCAAGCTGTGCCCTGGCCTGTTCCATGGCTCGGTTTGGCTCAAATATCGACTCTGACATAATAACCTCTCCTCTCTCTTAGCTCTTGGCTATGCCAGATATACCCTGCTGCCCTTGAGGGCTTCCGCCTCCGCGAGCCAGCTCCGGTCTGTAAAGTACCTCTGCCAGGAGCCGCCTAGAGACAGTCGCTGAAGGGCGGCTACACAGTCAACCGTTATAGTGGTGGTATAAGCAGGCCTCCAGCTACACCTAAGGTGCCTCCAGCCGCGGTCCCCAAACAGGCCCCTGGTGGTGACACTAGGCAGCAGCGACCTCAGCACCTGCCGCACCGGCAGGGGTACCCGGATATTGCGATAGTCGATCACCTTCAGGTTTGTGTTAATCTCAGGGAGCTTGTCAGCAAAGTGGCGGATGCAGATCGCCTTAATAGCGCCAATCTCCTCGGGTGTGTACTCGTGATTAGGCAGCAGGTGTATATAGCCCTCTCTCCAATCGTAGTAGCGGATGTCTCCGTAGACGGTCAGGAAAGATACCGCCCCATCGGTACAGATTGTGACCCTGGAGCCTGCACTTGTCTCAGCTTTGATCCAGATCATAATAGTTCCCCCCTCTCCTCTCTCTCCAGTCTGTGACGGCGGCATTATGCCTGCTCTGATCGACTGGCCGATGCGTCCTGGAGACCAGGGCGCACGGGGCCAGACGACTAGCTACCCCCTGCTCGTATTCCAAAGCAGCTCCTCATAAGCGTCGGCCAGAAGGAACTTACGGAGCCTGCGTGACTGGCCTTTTGTGAGCTTGTAGATGCGCTCGGCTCGGCGGCTATCGGCATCATAGCCATATTCAGCCGCCCACCTCTCAAAGCTCCGGGTATTCTCAATTCCAGCAGCATCATCAGCCATGCACTCCAATACCTCAACAGCCGAGGGCTCGCGTGCCAGGGCGGGTCCCATGCTGAAGTAGACATCGAAGGCTCCGCCCCGGCTGTTTATGGTGAATAGGCATATCCAATGTGTAGAGCCTGCGGGCATTGCGTCCATGTTCGGGTTCCTGTCAACCTTGGTTGCAGCCATGTGTATTCCGTGCTTCTCGATATACTCTTGGGTGGTCATTGCTCTCCTCTCCTCAGTGTCCAGCACTGACAGACACGCCCCAGAATCCTGCTAATCTCTGGGGCGTGCGGGGTCAGGGTTGAACAGGGCATATTCAGTTGTAACGTGCTAGGCGGCGGTGGCGGCGGCGGCGGCCTTCTTGCCCTTGGCCTTGCCCTTGGCCTTGCCCTTGGCCTCGGTCTCGGCTTTGGCCTCAGGCTTGCCACCCTTGGCGGCCTCAACCAGAACACGGCCCAGGCGCTTGTACCCAGCCTTGAGGTAGTTTGAGGCCATCCAGGCGGCGACGGCTGCTACTGCCTGGGGGTCGAGGGCGGCCAGTTCGGCCCTTGCCTCGGCGGCGGCGGCATCCATCTTGATCTGCTCGGCGGTGACGGTCTTTTCCTCTACGTTCTTACCCATTGTGTGTGTTCCTCTCTTTCTCAATCTCGACTCAGGGCCACGAGCAGGCGTAGCCCTGAGGGAAATTGCGAGCCTCGCACTCATCGCACCGGGATTACGCAGAGGGTGTGTCCCTGCCTCAAGCGGTATGCTTTGCCCAGACCTTGAGGATTGCCGCGACCGTGAACTGTGCTGGAGGCTCATTTCACTTCTGGCCAGCACCCCGATGCCGGGAGAGGATTCCAGGCCTCAGGGCTGCTACACGTAGGCGATCCACCTACCACCGCACGGTACGGCATTAACACCCGTACCTATCGCTCGTGTCTGGCCGATTCGGTTGTTAAGGATCGAGGCGGGGCTGCTACTGGGCGGAGGCGGGTGCTACGTTTGCAGGTTAGAGAGGCGTCCCCTTCGACACACTCGGGAGACCGGCCCTCCCAGGCTAGCTTTCGCATTGACCCCGGTGTCACGTTCGCTCAACCGGGGTACTGCTTCCCGCCCTGGCTCTGTTCACTTTTGGCCCCAGCCGTGGAGGCTGAGGTTGCCCGGCCCCGGAAAGTCCGGAGCCGTATTGTCCGCTCGGTTGTCAAGGTGCCTCTGCGGAGATGATCCCCCGCAGCCACCTACAGGATACGGCCCT
>JAQTTS010000227.1 GCA_028710655.1 Dehalococcoidales bacterium | reverse complement strand
CATCAGCTTCACAGCTTTCCATAACATACGGCAATTTAGGTGTATAAATTGCCGTCACGATCGCTCTTGACAGCTTTATCGCCCCTTTTTAGCCTCAAACTACCCCCTGTTTTGTCTCGAAAACAGCCCTTGACGCGGTCTGCTATAATAAAGACAAATATCGCTCAAGGATGGAAACCATGACTGACCCTCATGATCCTAAGTCTGCACGTTCATCCCAAAAACCGGCCGATGCTTTTCAGTGGGGCCTGGACCAGGAACTGGCCGGCCACACATCAAATTCTCCCGAACTACACAACGACTCCACCTCCAGTTCCCCCCATACCCCCTTTACTCGTAGAGAGAGTGGTTATATATCTAAAAATATATCTAATATAAATACCTCACTCTCTCTCTCTCCCCCTATAGTCCCCCTCTCTCTCTCTCAACCGGCAGCCAGCGCTGACCCGGAAACCGTCCAGGACATCAAAAGCTGGATGAAAGCATATCGCATCAACTGCATTAATTATCTTCTCCGTCATCATACTGTCTCTGAGCTGAATCAAGCCGCTGAAGATTTTGAGGAGGCTGTCACTCAGGGTGTAAATATCCGAAACCCGAGCGGGTTTTTCAGGAGCTTATTGAAATGACAGAGAGGAAAGTGTGGACTCACAAAAAAGCGGCGCCGGCGCCGGCAGCTCCCCGGGGATTACTCCCCATGGTAGTTTACACCTATTGCAAATGTCCCCAATGCGGGGGCATCAACTCTATAGTGTTCAAATATCCAGATGTCCCGGCTACTCATAAATGCTGTAAATGCCTAGCTATCGTACCACCTGAGTCCTTCATAGTGATCAGCTATACTAACGAGCCTCTCCCACCTCTTAACCGGTCGCTGCAGTACAAACCTGGAAAGGAGGAACATTGATTGAGAACACAGGCCATGGTTGCCGAATTTCTTAACTCGCAGCGAGCTCAGGGGAATAGTCCCAGTACTATCCGATGGTACAGGTCCCTGCTCGGACGTTTTGCGAAGACTTATAAGGAGGTACCTGAGAGCCCTGGCGCCATAGAGGGTTTCCTGGGCGGGGTCGACGCCTCAAGCGAAACCCGGCATGCATTCTTCCGCGCAATCAAGGCATTTTACACCTGGTATTCCCGGCGCCAGGGACCCTCCCTGGATCCTCGGATTAAGAAACTCTTAGCATTGGGAGTCCCGATCAACAAGGCCGTTGAGTTTATCAACCCCATCTACCAGATTAAAGCCCCTAAAATCCGCAAGAAACTGCCGTACTATCTCTCGGCTGCGGAGCTGGCCTGGCTGCTGGTGGTATCGCTCTCTCCCAGGGACCGGGCACTGATTCTGCTCCTCCTGGACACCGGGATCCGGATCGGCGAGGCCTTCAACCTGACCCGTGAGGATATAGAGGATGATACTATACTGGTGGATGGCAAAACTGGCCAGCGCGAGGTACCGATATCCCCGGGGGTACGGGAGCTGCTGCTTAACCTTGTATCAGGCGGTTATGTTTTCCTGGGCACGAAAGGCCGGCTGGGTTACACCGGTGCCAGGAATATTGTTAAGAAGGCTTTTATGCAGGCCGGAATCCAGGCTAAAAAGTGGGGGCCCCACACACTCCGGCACACCTTCGGCCGGCAGTATCTCATGGCGGGTGGAGACCTGGGCAGCCTGCAGCTGATATTAGGCCATTCCAACATCAAAACAACAAAAATATATGCGGAGCTGGACATCAGGGATATAACCATCCGTCACCGCAAATATTCACCACTCCACACAGCCCAGGATGGCTACCAGGGGCTACTTTGGACCCGGGAACATACTCCACTGCCCCAGGTCAATAAAAATTAGGAGGTAAAGCTATGGCAGGCGTTGTAATCGATACCAAATGTCCAAAGTGCGGAGGGACAATTACCAGCGACCATGGGGAGCCGCTCTGCATAAACTGCGGCTATAACCCGGTGACACGAAAAGATAAGACCCCGGATGAAAAGACACCCGGAGCTGACAAGATAGAGCCCCAGCCGAAAAACGCCTGGGAGCGGGTCAAATGGAATAATAAATACCGGAAGGCTATCCTAGCGGATGAGGCCCAGCTGGGGCTGAAGGCTACCGCGGCCAAATACGGGATAAGCAAAAGAGGGCTTATCAACATGAAGTCCTATCCTCGGAGCGAAAGCCCTCAGAGTATCCCGCCCAGCCCTCCGGCAGGGACGGTTTCCTTCCTTCCGTCCCTGCCGGCCTGGAATGAGTCCTGGAGGCCGGGGATCAAGGAGGCCTGGTTAAACTGCTACATGGTACTAATTACTAGGAGGTAATTAAAAAAAATGGGTGAGTTAATTTGTGGATGTAAAATCGAGGCCGGCTTACCTGTTAGCAACAGGCAGCTCCGGGAACACTACAGGCATACCCTGCAGGTGCTGATGTTCTGGGAGCTCCTAAAGCGTCCGGATAGCAGTACTCTCGCCAAAACAAGGCTATCTGCCGCTCGATCGGAATTGTTCTTTGCCATCGATACCCTCTATCCGGATATCAACCCTTATGAGCCGTTCGCGGAGAAACCGGCGTCGGCTAAGGAGGTCATTCATGAAGGAGGTTAGTTACGAGAGATACCTGGCAGTCATCGAGCCTATCCTGGGTGAACAGTTCATGATGATACTGAATCCACTTCAGATAACGGCGATGCATGGCGCCCTGGCTGACACCATGGAACATCCCCAGGTAAAAAATGAGCTCACTCACGCGTACGAGTTGTTGTCATCTCTCCGTAAGTGGTGCCTGCAGTCGTTTGAGGATATGGGGTTTACTCCGGATGAGGTCGAGTGGCTGGATAAAACAAAAATGGGAGGATCT
Organism: Dehalococcoidales bacterium; assembly: GCA_028710655.1. The sequence goes on along the minus strand of JAQTTS010000227.1, from coordinate 1,286 downwards.
GTAGATGCAGTGCGTAAAGTGTCAGGTACCGCTGGCCAGCCTGGGGATGGAAGTGCTGGCCATCAAACTGGGCTATTGTCCTAAATGCGGCCTGGTCTATGCCCAGAAGTCGCCTATAGTAAATAAACCAGCGACGGCGCCGTCCCAGGGACAGAAACCCGGGAGGTATAACCGGAGATGAGCAAGATCGATTATTCCAAACAATGCTGGAGCTGCGGAGGCAATCTCCTGGATAACAAAAGTGCATACGTACAGTGCCGCAGCTGCGGCGCCACCTGGAATGAGGTCCTTAAACCCGGTTCTTATCCCATGGTCATAGAGGATGAGATTACCACGGACGGCAAAGGCAACAAGATACATACAACCCGTTATAGGCCCTCTGCTATAATTAACAGAAAAACCAGGGAGGATAAAAAGTAAAATGGCTGGCCAGAAGTTACTCAAAAACGTCGACCCTAACCGGATTAAAATCCCGGAGCTCCGGGTGACCGCCCGCTTCGATGAGGAGTCCCGGCGCCAGTTCAAAGAATCGGTAAAATCTACCGGCATTGACGAGCCGATCAAATGCTGGCAGGTAGGCGAGGACCTGGTATTATCGGACGGCCTTCACCGCCTGCAGGAGGCCCTGGACAACAATATGCGGATCGACGTTTATGTAAGAGAGGGTTCCATGGAGGATGTCCTCTGCAATAACCTTATGAGCGGCCATCTCCGGGGTAAACATCCGGTCTCAGAGATGGTTAAAGTTATCGAGGCCCTCTGGAAAGAATATTCCTGGGACAGTGACAAAATAGCGGCTCACACCGGTTTAACCAGGGACTATGTGGAGAAGCTCCAGAGCATTTCCCAGCTCACCCCGGCCTGCCGGGAAGCGTTAGACGATGACAGAATCAAGGTAGGACATGCGAACTGCTTGACCAGGATCGAGAACCCCGTTAAGCAGGAAACGGTCCTCCAGCAGCTCCTCCTCTATCACTGGTCTGTCAAGGACCTGGATGCCTATGTGGATGAAGTGCTCAAAATCATCGAGGCGCCGGCGCCGATCCAGCAGGCAGCAGAGCCCCCCAAGCCTCATAAAGTACGCTGTACCTATTGCCAGGGAGAATTCGAAGTCCAGCAGATAGCTAATCCTAATACGTGCCAGGGCTGCAGTGCTATCATGTTTGAGAGTATCAGGTTAGCCAGAGCCGAAGCCGAAAGAGAGCAGGCCTCTGCCGCTGCGAGCTCTCCGGCAGCCGGACCTGAAACAAAAACCTGAAAATCGAGTGATACCCCCCCATGAAATT
>JAQTTS010000226.1 GCA_028710655.1 Dehalococcoidales bacterium | reverse complement strand
TGGCGGCTCCAGTACCCGATTCCTGCCGACGGCGAAGTTCCGCAAACCTGTTGACATCCACGCCGAGTTCACCCGCCGCTTGGAGAGGACGGAGGATGCCGGCGAGGTGTTGCTCCATGAGGTACAACAGCTCGGGGCGGAGTCGGTGCAGCAGCTCTCCAGACCGGCAAGGGACGCACTCTATTATTGCGCCGGGGAAGAGGCGAAAAGAAGCAGCTTTGCCCAATGGAAGGCGGACAGGGACTATAAAGCTAGGCATGCTAGGCGATAAATTTATCGCCTGAAAATTTAACAATCGGTCATTTTAGCTTCAGGACTTGACTTTTCAACTTGACAAAATTAAAACTGTCAAGTACAATTAAGCTATGCAAAGGAAGACGAATAATAATACTGGGTATATAAACGTTGCTCGCGCAATAGGTATTTTGCCGCCATTAAAGCGTAAACAATCAAAAAAGCCTGGAATGGTACCCCTGAAATACGTTATTGACGTGTTAGACAAAAACGGAAACGTAAATGCAGTTGATATAAGAAAATTATATCAACGTGGCATGAGTATGGCAGCGATTGGCCGTCTGGTTAAGCTCAGTAGAGAACGCATTCGCCAGATATTGCTTAGCCTAGGAGTGACAGAAGGCAGGGGAAAAAAGAAATATAAACTGGGGGATATTGTTCAGCGCCCAGATGGATATGTGTATGTAAAAGTTGACATGAATACTCCCGGAGCCTATAAAGAGGGGATGATTGCACAGCATCAATTGGTCATGCAGAGACATTTAGGACGCCCTTTGCAAAAAGGTGAAGTAATTCATCATATTGATAGAGACAAGGCTAATAATAGCCTTGATAATCTTAAGTTAACAACAAAAGAAGAGCATCCCCTCTGTAATCAATGCCCTTATTACGAATATTATCTACAACAGACGGGGCTTGACAAAGTTGAAAATAAGAAGTAAATTATAAAACTGTTAGAGTCTAGAAGTTTGTCCACAGGATGCCATTAGTCTGATGAGCTAGGGTTGTTACCTACGCGGGGGTTGAAGTAAACCTGCGACCTAGCGGAAACGAAGCCGTCTCTAATAACAAGGGGCGGCTTTTTTGTTGCCCCTCATTTCGCTAACTGTCCGTCCCCAGGGGCGGTTAGGCATCTCTCCTCCTTAGCTTACGCCTGCTGGTGTCATTCCCGGCGGGCGCAAATAAACGCAGATTGCGAGTAGATATATGGCTAAAAGGCAGCGCAAGAACAACCAGCAGAAGACGGCCAGGAACCCCCATGCGGCGGGACGTCCGGTGAACGAGAAAGCGAAGGCGAAGTTCCTTCGCATCTATCCCGACTGTGGCACGGTAGAGATGGCAGCAAAGCAGGTGCCGATTACCCCGAAAACCGTTTATAGCTGGATAAAGGGCGACCCCGAGTTTGCCGCCAAGGTCGAGGAAATCAAGCCGGTGGCCAAGGCGGCTTATGTCGGCGTGCTGGAGCAGGAAGCGTTCCGCCGGGCCGTCGAAGGCGTCGAAGAGCCCGTCTATCTCAAGGGATTTCTGGTCGGCACGGTCAGAAAATACTCCGACACGCTGCTCATTTTCCTGCTCAAGGGGGCGGCACCGGAGAAGTACCGCGAGAAGACCGAAATTACAGGAGCAGGCGGTGGCCCGGTGCAGATGGTCATCAAAGAGGTTGAGGTGAGGTTGAGTGACGCTAACGGCAGTTAGACCATACCGGGAAATCACACCGGAGGGGAAATACGTACTCAATCTCCACACGGGTCAGTCTCAGGCATGGCAGAGCAAGGCACGCTGGATTGTGATGTCCGCCGGCACGCAGGGCGGAAAAACCTGCTTCGAGCCGGACTGGCTGAGACGAGAAATCAACAACTGTGGGGAGGGCGATTATCTCGTTATCACAGCCACCTTTCCCTTGCTCGACCTCAAGCTGCTGCCGGAGTTCAGGTACGTTTTCGAGACAGCCTTCAAGCTCGGCGAGTACCTCGATAGCAAGAAGGTTCTCCAGTTTCACCGGGCAATAGCTGGTGGTACGGTCAAGGTCATCGACCCGACCAGAATCATCTTCGGCTCGGCAACTCATCCTGAATCAATAGAGTCTGCCACCGCCAAAGCCGCCGTGCTCGATGAGTGCGGGCAGAAGCAATTTCAATTAGGATCATGGGAGGCGATACAGCGCAGACTATCGCTCTCCCAGGGGCGGTGTCTCTTCGGGACGACTCTCTACAACTCCGGCTGGTTCATCAACGAGATATACGAGCCTGCGGCAAGGGGCGAGGCGGGCTTCGAGCTAGTCCAGTTCGACAGCGTCATGAACCCCGTATTCCCCCGAGAAGAGTACGAGCGGGCAATGCGGAAACTCCCCGGCTGGAAGTTCGCCATGTTCTACAAGGGCAGATATATCCGCCCCGCCGGTCTGGTGTACGACTCGTTCGACCCGGCAGCTTGCAAGATAGCCCGCTTCGATATTCCTAAGAATTGGCTCATCTACGTCGGGCACGACTTCGGCTCTGCCAATCCCGCCGCTATGTTCTACGCACAAGACCCGGCGACGGGAATCTTCTACGCCTTTTACGAGTACCTGCCGGGTCAGGGACGTTCGACCTACGACCACGTCCAGGAGTTCAAGCGGATAACCCAGGGATACAACGTCATTAGTAGGGTGGGTGGCAACCAGACTACCGAGGACGAGATACGGCAGGGCTACACTTCCCACGGCTGGCACATCCAGGCCCCGAAATGGAAGCATGTCGAGAAGCAGATCGAGAACGTCTACGCCCTGCATAAGCTGAACAAGGTCAAGGTATTCAGCGACCTCCACAACTACCTCGACGAGAAGCTGAGCTTTTCCTACGTCCTCGATGAAAAGTATAACCCGACGGACAAGTACGAGGACGAGCAGAAATACGATCTTTGCTTTATAGCAGGGACACAGATACAGACTATTAACGGGCTCAAGCCGATTGAGAAAATACAGGATGGTGATTTAGTAGCAACGCGGCAGGGGTATTATCCAGTAGTCGCTCATGCCATGACCGGAAAGAACGCCGTAGTTTACGAAGTTTCTTTTTCCAATGGTGCGAAACTAGCAGGGACGGGCAACCATCCAGTTTGGGTAAAAGGCAAAGGTTTTGTACCATTGGCAACCGTGCGATATAATGATATAATAGAAACATGGAAAGAGAATGTATTGTATTCAACGGTTACAAGTACGGCAGGTACCCCAACTCTAATCGCAAATCAGACCGCCTATACTACAAAGGGAGGAACGCTAGATACCTTCATAGGGATGTTTGGGAATACTATAAGGGGCCAATACCAGAAGGCTGTCACATTCATCACAAAGATGGGGACAAATCTAACAACGATATTGCCAATTTGGAACTTATCACAACTTCCGAACACGAAAGTTTGCATCACAAGGGAATCACAACCGCTGCTAAAAACGAACACCTTAACAGAGTACGACCTCTGGCAGTCGCAAAGACAAGGGAGATTTGCCAAACGCCTGAAGGTAAACAGGCATGGATTGAGAGAGGCAAGACTACTCAATTACGAAGTCCAATCCAACATCTTAAATGCGATTGGTGCGGTAATCCATTCGATTACAAGGGGATTAAAACTAATGTCCATTTTTGTTCCAATAAATGCAAGACAGCTTATCGGTACTCCACCCACGTTGACGATGAGTTGCGTACCTGTATCGCTTGCGGAAAACAATTCACAATCAATAAGTACGCAAGACCAAAGACCTGTTCAAGACAATGCGGCGCGAGTCTTAGGGGTAAAAAGAAAAGGTAACGCATCGGTTTATAATCTCACAGTGAATGCCGTTCACGAATATTACGCGAACGGCATTCTTGTTTCTAATTGTGCGGCGGAAAGGTACATCCTCAGTGATTTCACCCCGGAGACAGCCACGCCGCACAGGTCGCGGGTCACCAGCTATTTCTAGGAGACGCAGATGGCAGAGAAAACGAGCTATAAGATAGCGCAAGACAGGGAGAGCTACTTTACCCAGCTCTGGGACAGGATGGACAAGACCCGGGAACGGCTCTACATGCAGACATACACCCTCAAGGGGCAGTCCGGCACATTCAAAGACAAAGAAATCCCCGGCGTCGTCTCCGTCACCATGAACACTGCGGCAGTCCTGGCGAAC
>JAQTTS010000225.1 GCA_028710655.1 Dehalococcoidales bacterium | reverse complement strand
GGCTGGCGGTGAATATCTCGGCGACAAACAGACCGCCGGCCAGGGCGAGCAGGGCAATACCGGCGTAGTTTATCGGTAAGAAGCCCAGGGAGTAGGCGGCTAGAAAGGCGCAGATGCCGCCGAAAACGCCGGGGAAGATGAGCCCGGGGCTGTATATTTCCACCGTGATGCCGAGTATCGCCAGACTGAGCAGAATGACGGCGATATTGGGGTCGCTGATGGCGAGCATAAAGCTTTCGATATTACTCATCGGGTTGTGGTTGGTCCTGGCCCCTTCCGTATGGAGGGTAATCGTACTGCCATCGAGCATGGTTACCTGCCTGCCGTCCATCTGTGATAACAGGTCTCCAAGGTTAGTGGCAACGATGTCGATAACATTAAGCTCGAGGGCTTCCTTCTCGGTGGCGGAAACGCTCTCCCTGACTGCTTTTTCCGCCCACTCCACGTTGCGTCCGTGCCCTCCGGCGATGCTTCTGATATAAGCGGCGGCGTCGTTGATAACCTTTTCCTCCATTTCCTCTGACATGGCGGCTTCCCCATCGGTGCCGATGGCTACCGGATGTGCGGCTCCAATGGCAGTGTTTGGTGCCATGGCGGCGATATGGCCGGACATAGTAATAAATACCCCTGCTGAGGCTGCCCTTGCTCCCGAAGGTGAGACAAATACCACTATCGGAATCTCGGCGCTGACGATATCCTGGACAATGTCACGCATAGCAGTGTCTAGACCACCGGGCGTGTCCAACTCGATAATACAGGCAACGGCGCCTTCTTGCTCGGCCTGGTTGATGCTGCGGTCAATGTAGTTGGCGGTGACCGGTGTGATGGTTCCGTCGACTTGGAGCACATCAATTCTGTTATCGGCTGCTTGAACTCCGCTGGTAGTGGCGATGGCGATAGCGGCGATAGTCGATATTCCTATTAGTAGTGCAAGACGGATAGTTTTTGGCACAAACACACCCACCAGGGTAACATACCCCACAATAGTGAATTATATCGTGATTGTGTACCCGGTGTAAACCGGAGACGCTTCGTTATTTATGATTGATCTGATAATATAAATTGGCTCCTGCCTCTCATATTTGAACGGCCGGGTGAATTTGGTATAGAATCTACATACTAAACTTGATGGAAGATATGCTGTGAGAATTCAGAGGTGTAAAGGCAGCCGGGACCTGACTCCGGAACAGATGTTACGCTTTCGCTTCGTTGAGAAAGCTTTCCGGCGGTGTTGTCTTAAGTGGGGTTACGAAGAGGTAAAGACTCCGGTCCTCGAGTACCTTAACCTGTTTACCTCGACGGGGACGCTGACGCCCGGTATGTTGAGTAAGGTATATTCTTTCCTCGACTGGGATGGCTGGAGCGGGCAGAGGCTGGTACTACGGCCTGATGGCACTATCCCGCTGGCCCGGCTCTATATTGACAATATCGCCGTTAACAAGAAGCTGGCCCGGCTCTTTTATACCAGCAATATCTTCCGGTTTGAGGAGACCGGCCAGGAGACTAGGGAAAGGTGGCAGGGGGGAGTTGAGCTGATAGGAGTAAGCTCTTCCCTGGCCGATGTCGAGTTGATCTTGCTGGCCTTAGAGGTGCTGGCCAAGATGGGGATTAAGGGCGTTGAGTTAAAACTGTCCCACGCCGGTCTGGTAAGGAGCTTGCTTTCGGAACTGGGTCTGAGCGACCGGGAGCAGACCAGGATATTGGATCAGGTTCTGGATGGGGATAGCGAGGCCTTTGCCCGCATAAAGGCAGAGAGACCTGATCTGGGTAGAGCTATGGTTTCTCTGCTTGACCTTGAAGGAAAGACTCCTGGTTTCCTCAAGAACTTAAGGGCTCTATTCGGCCGGAGCGTGCCCGAGCTTGTCCCCGTTGTTGATGATTTTATCAGCATTGTTGAACTGCTTGATGCCGTCGGCTGCGACTACCAGATTGACATAACTTCGGGCAAGGGTTTTGAGTACTACACCGGTGTGATTTTCCAGCTCTTTCATAACGGAGATAAGATAGGCGGTGGGGGAAGGTACGATGCCCTTATTCCTCTAATGGGTGGCGGTGATATTCCTGCTTCCGGCTTTGCCCTCTACTTTGACTGCCTGATGAATCTGCTTGAGCCAGCCGCTCTGGCGGGACCTTTAGAGCAAAGAGTTCTGGTTAAGGTTGAGCGGGAGGCGGTCAAAAAGGGGTTGGATATTACCGCTTCCCTCCGTGATGCGGGCTATGTTGCCGAGCTTTTCCTTGAGGGGCAACAGCCATCCAATCTCAGGTGGCTGCTGGATGTCCGGAACGAAGTACCTTCGTTTGTTCTACATGATAGTCTTAAAATCGAAGATATTGAGCTTGAGACTGCCGGTGAGGTTCTGACTCTACTGGGTGAGAGTAATGGCGATAAAGATAGCCCTGCCTAAGGGGCGCCTTCTGGAAGAGACAGCGGACCTGCTCCAGCGTGCTGGATGGGGCTTAAGCGGATACCACAAAAATACTCGACTCTATCGTCTCGGTTCGAATAGATTTCCTGACCTCTCTGCCAAGGTGTTTCAGGAGAAAGATGTTCCTATCCAGGTGGCGATAGGGAACTATGATTTAGGGGTCTGCGGGCTGGACTGGATTGAAGAGCTGCTGGTTAAATATCCCAGTAGCGCCCTGGTTAAGGTAAAGGATTTAGGCTACGGAGGCGGCATTTTATATCTGGTTGGCTGTATCTCCGGCGGGTTGTCTTCATTAGACGAGATGGGCTCAAGGGCGAGTACGGTACGTATTGCCAGCGAGTATCCCAATCTTGCCGAGTCTTTGGCACTTAATCTCCGTTTCAGGCGGTTCAGTATCTTTCCTCTGTGGGGTGGGGCTGAGGTCTATCCTCCCGAGAGTGCCGACCTGGCTCTTATTCCGGGGAGAATAGGGGAGAGGCATTTTGATTACGGTCTGCTGCCGTTAAGTGAGACCCTGCGTTACAGTGCTTTTCTGATTGCCAATAAGGATAGCTGGGAGACTAAGGATATGGGCGAGGTGCTGGCCTCCCTTGAAGATAATCCGGCTCTTACTCCCGGTAAGAAAGCATCATCTCCGGCGCCGGAAAGTAAAATATTGGCTGAGGTCGGGCAATCTTATTCTGCGGCGGATCGCGATGCAGTCCGTTTAGCCTTGCCTGACGGGCACCAGCAACAGCCTACTCTTGAACTTCTGGTTAAGGCCGGCATTCAGATTGATGATTATCCCTCCTTGACCGGTAATCGACGACCGGTCATCGGTCTGGATGGGGTAATGGCTAAGTTAATCAGGCCGCAGGATATGCCGCTTCAGGTAGCCAACGGGAACTTTGATCTTGCCATTACCGGTAGGGACTGGGTCAGGGAGCATCTTTACCAGTTTCCCTCCAGCCCGATAGCGGAGCTTCTTGATCTTAAATTCGGCTGGGTTAGGATAGTGGCGGTGGTAGTCAAAGACCTTACGGTATCCGATATCGACGGCTTGCGGCAGCTTGGTATCGAGCGGTCGGTGTCGTTCAGGGTGGCTTCAGAGTATGTCAATATCGCCGACAAATATGCCCGGGATAATCACCTGGGGTCATACCGGATAGTTCCTACCTGGGGGGCTACCGAGGCTTTCTTGCCGGAGGATGCCGATCTGTTGATTGAGAATACACAGACCGGTCAGACGCTGGCTAAGAATAACCTCAAGATTATTGATACCCTCTTCCAGTCGACGGCCTGTTTGATCGGTAATACCGGCGGCGTCTTAAGCGCTGCCAAGAGAAAAAGGATGGATTCGATTATTAAATCTCTGAGAGCTGCTTTGGGGGGTATCTGAATTGGAGAGAATTAGCGGGTTTTCACTGGCAAAAGTAGCGTTGTCGCGGCAGGTCCCCGATGATTTTCATCAGGTCTCGCCGTTCCTTAAGCAGAAGCTGAAAGAGATGTTCGGATGCGACAACCCGGAGCAGGTGGTCAGGTATATTATCGCTGAGGTACGCAGCAGGGGGGATGACGCCCTCCTTGATTTTACCTCGAAGATTGACGGCGTGGAGCTCACCTGCCTGGAGGTGGACAGGCAAAGGATAGCCAGTGCTTATCAAGAGGTTGATTCCGGACTGGTGGCGGCGCTTGAGCTGGCTGCCGGGCGGATAAGATCTTTTCATACCAGTCAAAGAGACAGCATCGGCAAGGGGTTTACCGCGGGGGG
>JAQTTS010000014.1 GCA_028710655.1 Dehalococcoidales bacterium | reverse complement strand
TCCGAAGGCGGCTCCCGGCGGGCCTGAAAGTTAGGAGGGAGGCAGTTATTTTTCCCTAACCGGGCACCCCTCACGCTTCGGGCACCCTTCACATTTCGCCGCTGTAATCATTTTCCCGGTGTCGGGACACTCAAACATACCGTCATCACCGGGCTCTTCTTTCTTGCCCTTTTTCAGCCTGTCCTTCAGACCGTCAGCGCCCTTGCGTGTGTCATCTTCAACAATAGGCACAACCTCGAACCAATCGGCAGGTACGCTCATACCGTCCTTCAGGCTGTTGTAGATTTTCCTGAGATTAACGACCTGCGCCGGGGTAATTGACTCAAGCCGACGCTGTATCCGCTTTTCAATCTGCGCCTTGGTCACGCCATAGTTTGCAAATGACTCGACCATTTTCTTGATTGCTTCTCCCGACGTGTCGGCCTTCGCCTTCAGCGTCTGCTCGCATTGAGCAACGGCCGCCTCAATCACGTCGCCCGGGATGATCCCCAAGATGCAGGCCCGGAGGCGGCGCGCCCCCTGATTGGCCGTCATCTCATATATGTCCCTGGGATCCTCCAGGTCATACGTTCCCTTCCTGGTGTACCTCTTGTGCTTGACCTGAAATGTCTTTTCCTGCCTTACATTGGTCTCCATGTCCCAGGCGTATGCCTGTACCGTGGATTCCCCTTGACGCTGATCGACCTCCTTGATTCCGAACTGCACATTCCCCCAATTCTGGGCTATAGCCTCTGCCAGTCTAATAGATGGTCCGGTGATTTCCGTACCGCCTCTGGAATACGAATACAGAGCCTGTTCAGCCAGGGATTGCCGTTCGCACGTCGTTACAATGCGGTCCAACGCCTCCTTTTGATCGCGCGGGAACCGTTTTGCGAGGATGATAGCGCCCTGAACCTCTGCGAGCGCCCGTTGCTGTTCCACGTCTACCATCGCACCGCTGTTACCGCCCCTCGGGACTGTTGCGACGGATGCCGTTTCGTATATGCCTTGCTGTTCCATTGTCTTTTCCTCCCTTTTACTTGACCAGGAACCTGCGTTGAGGCGCCAAGGTCTTTTGATATTTCGCCCATACATCGGGCATTTCCGTCTGGAGCGTTTTTGTATCCAGAACAGCCCTGCCCTTTGTGAGCCTGTAGGTTGCCAGTGGTTTCCCGTCGGAGGCTACGAGGGTATCTCCCCGTTCGCCTAATGCCATGATGACCTTCCCCTTCAAGTATTCCTCGGTCACCTCTAAGTCTTTTATAGTTGCTCTCGTCTCTTTAAGTTTCTCGATAATGCTAAGAAGTTCCTCATCGGCAGTAACGATACCTTCCGCCCGGATACCACCGTATCGCTGCACAGCATCGGCATAGGTCACAGGATCGGGGGGATCGCCTGCTTGCACGCGCTGCCAGAATGAAGCACACGCCTCAATAATCATTTCGGCAATTTCTTTGTCCGCGGGAACTTCGTACAGGGCGGGGCTCCCCCCGGCGATGGATACCGGCATGTCCGTCACTTCATACCCGGTGACGATCATGTAATGGTGGCACTGGACAGCATAGTAGTCGGGTATCTCGTTCGTCCCCGGCTCGCCCCAGTCTTTCCCATGGCGGGCGGTTTTAATTTCGACGACTCGTTTGTCATCAGTGAACCCGTCCAGCGAGGCGAGCATAAATGGATATTTGTTGCTCTTAATGATCTTGTCAGGCACCCTGACGACCCGGCCGGTGGTGTCTGAATACCATTGGCGAAGCACCGGTTCCATGCGAGTACCCCAATCCGTTTGTGCGTTTCCCTTCCAGTCATCAATCTCTTTCCTTTTCTCTTGGTACACTCGATATGGAGTTTTCCAAGGAGACAGGCCCAGTATGGCGGCAACATCACTGCCGCCTATACCCTTCCTTCTTTCCTCTAAATAAGTTGCGTCCATTACTTCACCCCCTTCCAGAATTCCATCATGATAATATTGTTTGCCTGCACCGTGTGCTCCAATAACCGTTCACTATCTTCCCGGTCATGCTCGATCCGGGAATCAATCGCCGCTTCCTCTCGTTCCCTCCGGCCACGGTCAATGTCCTCCCCCCGGTATCGTCGGGCCGCCCGGTCATCCTGGGCCTCTGTGGGTTCGGGTACGCTCCTACTGTTCATCTCACACCCCTCTCATCGCAGCTTCTACCAGCTCGGTCAGGCGGGTGTTTTGTGCACCCCGTGCCTCAGCCCGTGCCGCAGCCGATGCCGCATCCCATGCCGCATCCCATGCCGCATCCCATGCCGCAGCCCGTGCCGCAGCCGATGCCGCAGCCGATGCCGCATCCCATGCCGCATCCCATGCCGCATCCCATGCCGCAGCCCGTGCCGCAGCCGATGCCGCAGCCGATGCCGCAGCCCGTGCCGCAGCCGATGCCGCATCCGATGCCTCAGCCCGTGCCGCAGCCGATGCCGCAGCCGATGCCGCAGCCGATGCCGACTCATCGCCCGTCTCCAAATACTGCCTCACAATATCCGGCGCGTCCCAAAGGGCGATTACATCTAAGGCGCACTTTCGGGCGAAATCTCGCAGTATGCCGGTAGCGTCTATCCCGGCAATATAGGTGCGGTGAGTGGCACAAGCTTTATCGTCACCACGGCGTATTTCGCCGTGGAGCCGGACACGGTACACCATCGGACCAGGAGCGTACTCCAGGGCATCTATAATCCGTTCCGAGGCATGAAGCCCCCACTCGCACAGTTCCAGCTTGCGTTCCGTGATATCAACGGTATGCGTTTCACCTATGACGATGGGCCGATTATCGCCGTAACCAAGCCGCCCCGTCGAAAAGTGCCAACCGATTAACTCGTCCATCTCACACCCCCCTGATAATCAGCCAGATGCCGGGTATAATTACCCACGCTATCGCCCCAGCGGCGGCGACTATCGCCAATACCTTAATGATGCTGTCCATGATGTCCTCAAAGTCGTCTTGCCTCATCGCTTCCCCTCCTTTTTGGCCTTGTCCCGTTCCCGCGCCATGCGATTGTTGTTTATCCACCCTTCAACCCTGTCTAGTGCCTCATCCGCTTCGGGATGGGCTTCCCTTTGTTCCTCTACCGCTTCGGCAAACTTCCCGGCCCGTTTCACCGTGGCCGGTGAAATGCCGTGTTCAGCGGCGATGATTTCGGCGGTTGATTGGTGGGGGTCATTTTGAACCTCACCACTTTTCGTATACTGGTTCCCTTTAAACGACTCTGTAATCTTCCGTCGGTTATACCGTCGCCCCACAATCAGCGTAAACTCTTCCCGCGTCAGGTTCCGGCGGCCTAACTGGTTCTTGTCAATCCAATCTTCTGCATCTTCATCAGTGCGGATATAGACAGGTGCTTGAACCGTCCGGTAGTCGATGCCGTGTTTTGTACAGATTTCATAACGATTGTGGCCATCAAGAAGTGTGTCGCCCCATACCACCAGGGGATCACGGCAACCCTCGTCAAGAAGGCTCTGCTCAAGGATTTCGTATTCATCCGGCGACAAGGGCCGGATCAGGGATTTGAACTTCTGCTTGACGGTAATGCTCACCATTTACGCCCTCCCCTTTATGGTCACAGATTGTGACCTTTTGTCCTGGTTCCACCTATAACTTTTGCAGGCCGGACACTGCAAGGGCTTTTTTACCCTGCTGGCCCACTCATACCCGCACCGTTTGCATTTACATTCCATCGGTATCTTGCCTCCTTGGCTCATTGGGTAGCATAATATTATTACCCCTGTCAAGGATTATTTTCAAAAAACATTCCACCTATTTCCGGGCACTTACAGAAATGATGAAAAATAATTACATCCGGCAAGGATTATTTCCACAATAGGGGAACTGACAAATAATACTTGTCGGTTGGCGAGATAGTGGCAAATTATCCCCACCCAACGCACCATCATGTCACATCTTGACGCAGAAAAAGCCCCGGCACAGGGAGAGGGGCCATGCCGGGGCGGGGTGCTATACCAATAAATAGTATAGCGAGGGGGGTTATTGGGATAACAGGGTCATTAACACGCCGAATATACCGGCAAGATTACCAAACAATAGAATGATGATGCCCCACAGTCGCTTTTCAACGGTGTTGAGTCGTGTATCAATTATCATGTGCCGCTCCTTGCACCACGCGCTGTTGTAGATTCCTTCGTTACCGTTGGGCATCATATCACTCCCTTGCCATTGTATTTTTGACGGTGCTGAAAAGCCGGGGCTGCCCCCCCGCCCGGTGCCATTGCCGGGGCCGTCTATTCCTCCATCCACTCCCTAATTCCAGCCTTGTCAGCTTCTGATTCCAGCCACGCTGTCCGATACCGCTCAAGCCATTCCTGCCACCAGTCCAGCAGTTCACCCGTGTCCATGCGTTCAGGCACGGGAGGCGGTGCAGGCTCAGGATTCGGCTGTACCAGTGCTGCCGGTGGATACATCCTTACCGTCTCGGTCTGCGTCACCACCGGCTTGCTGGCGCAACCAATCAAGATAAGCGTCAGGCACAGGAATGGCCAGATAATCATCGACTTCCGCATGTTGCCTCCGCAGTTCTTCAATTTCCGCATCCTTGCGGCGTATTTTCTCCGCTGTTTCACGCTCAATCTCTCGCTGGACCCGGATGCGGTCGGCAAGGACGCGCTCAATGCGTTCCCGCTCTGCCCGTTCTGCGTCCAGCGTCGCCAACAAAGTCTGATTTGCTGTATGAGCCTGTTCATAGTTTGCCCTCGCTAAATCCCGTTCTGCCCGTGCCGCATTGCCGCTGAGCCACAAGGCTCCGATCACTGTGAGAAGGATCGCCACAGCTCCGAGTTGAATCAACAATTTATTCAGCATGATCCCCCTCCCTCATTTTCTTATAGAGGCCCACCACAACAGTAAACATCCCGATCATGGAGCCAAGAGCTACCGCCGTCCACTGGTGGATTTCCGTCTCATACCTGAACGCCATGTCCGTGTAATACGTGATATAGACCATGAACCAGATCAATACTATTTTTGTTGTTCGTCGGCTTTTCATGTTTCACCCTAATTGGAAGTGGGGACCATCTTTGAACGTGGTCCAATCTCCACCCCACGTTATTTTTACACCAAGCATATCAGCCGCTTGCTTCATCGCCTCCGCCACCTTCTCAAAATAGCCCCAATCGTCCCACGGGATAGTCCCAGCTACCCACGGGGCAAGATCCACCGCATGAACCCATCCGTCTGGCTGGACCAAGTGCCGACTGTTCATCGTCTGTGACTTGCCATCAGCAAACAACTCCCGCTGCCGGGCCACAGTACGCTTGCCCTCAGTGATGGTAAAATCCACTTCAGTCAAATAATAAAGTGCCAACAACGTTACAGCCACAAGATCGGGATGCACTTCCTTGAGATTGTTCCTACTTCGAGTTGAAGTTTTAAATCCAGTCATAGTTTAATCCTCGCATTTTTCACGCCTTTGATTCTTTAATCAAGAGTAATTATATACTCCGAGGCAAATATTCTGAAATTTGATACATTCGCAACGTAACCACTGTTGCTAGTGTGACAATGGCATCGGAAAGCCCGGCTGATACGGTGATGCCGGTATCTTCCAGGGTTGTGGCTGACCAAGAGATGACATTACGCCCCACATCATCAATCGCCCCAACGTCCAACGGACTCCATACCCTGTATGCCTCGTATATGTAGGCCATATTACCGCGCCTCCAGCTTTCCTTCCTTCACCAGTTCCGCCTCGGCCATCTCCCGCATCTTTTTCTGGATCAGGGCTTCACGTTCCTGCGCGGCTATCTGTTCGGGAGTTGGCCGGTTCAGCGTTTCTTCAATCGTCGCCCACTCCTTGTCTGTGATCCATTTTACCTCGATATCCTTCTCATCGTATCCGGCGTTGATGGCGTTCTGCCGGAGGGTATCGAGGCGGGCATTACGGAGTTTTTCATCGTCGTAGCCGCCCGACTGCATTTCGATGAGCTTGCCGGTGGATTTTTCTATGCTTATTCGATACATATTTCACCTCAGAAAGCAAAAATATATTGACAGTGTTCCCGATGGTGAGCCCCCTTTGGTCCACGTCAGAGTAATGCCGTCACTATCAAGCGATTTAATGTTCCCTCGTTGCCAATCATCCGCTGTAGGCTCGGCGTTTGATAGGCCCCTGCTCGCCACAACCCATGATGACGTTCCCGGCCTATAAACAACACCAATATCAGATAGCCCAACCTGCATACCGATGCTTACGTTGCCTGTATTGTTTATGCAGGATAAACATATTGTAGCTCGTGGCTTGAATCCAGCCCCAGAATAACTTACATCACCAGCCGCAGCCGTTAGATCGCGTGACGAAGAAACAAAAGTAATTCCATGATCCCACTCTGGCCCAGTACCGGCGGCGTTCATGAATTGCTTGAGGTTCGGTGACCCCTTGGCTAGTCGTGCCAGCTTACCGGATGCGCGATAATATGTATCACCATCCGCATCGGAGCCAATAGCGAGATTCGAGCCGTCGTCCTTCATTGCATCTGCAACCTTCGCCACCGGTATTCCGTCATCATCCAGCCCCGTCATTGACGTTATGTCGGCGTTGACACCGGAGGCGGCGGCACCGGCAACTTTCGCTACCGGTATTCCGTCATCATCCAGCCCCGTCATTGACGTTATGTCGGCGTTGACACCGGAGGCGGCCTTTCCTGCGAGGCCATATGCGTTTTGTAAAATCCACCTCTTATCTCCCGGATTACTATCTGGAGCAAGGATGTCAGGACTTGATTCTGCAGCCCCGCTATCGTCATCTAATACGTACTGATAAGCCACGTCAGACACATACGCATGACAGACATCGCCGTCCAGTAGATCGTCGCCGTCAATGCCATCAACGGCATTGGTCGTGCCGCCGACAAGGGCGGTCTTAATATATACTGTTCGCGTGCTCATAGTTCACCTCTAATATTTTATGATCCAGCCGCCCGCCATATAGGGACTCATGACCGACTGTGTTGCTGATCCGCCCGATCCCGTTTCCCCGGTGCCTGCTGCGCCTGTTGCCCCGGTGCCTTCTGCGCCGGTAGAAAGATCCCCGGATGCCACATAGAGTGACGATGCATTACTTGACATCTGTATATATCCGGTAACAGATAACACCGACGGAGCAGGCCAGCCGTTACGAGCGATTGCGTGCGAATGACTCGGCCCGGTGTGGGTATGACTGGGCCCGGTGTGGGTGTGAGATAGATCGACCTCCTCGGCTCCTGCGGCATATCCTAGAGACGTAGCCGCCGCTACCCTCGATGCCGCCGATCCACCGAGATTGTCCAGACCAATGAAAGACCGACCTCGCATATCTGGAACATTAAAAGTGGTCGATCCGTCGCCAACTCCATAGGTCGTGCTGATCACGCCGAAAAGGGTTGCATATGTCGATCTGCTTACTGCCTGACCGTAACAGAGTAGCCAGCCTGTCGGCGCTGTAGTTCCCGCATATGGCGTCATGGCACCCGTCGGCATAACGGTCATCTGCGCCCCGTCTTTGTAAGGCACCACTGCCCCGGTGGTAATATTGCAACTGTAAAGCGATACCCAGCCTGCCGCAACGGTGTAGCGTTTTAGTATGTCCGTCGCGCCGGTCGTATCCCAGCAGAGCATCCCTTCCGTCGGGCTTGATATGCCCGCAGGGTCGCCTCTCTGGACGGTGACCAGTGCCGCCAGCGCGTTGTCGAGAAATGTTTTTAGTGCAGTCATCGTCAATGGCGACGATGGCGTTGTAAACGTTGCTTGACTCATTATGCTACCTCCTGTTCCCCATAGGCTTTTGCGATGCCTGATATAGTCCGCTCGACGTTACCGCCGCCGTTTGTAAATGCAATTGTGAATCCAGTCTCGTCAAGCCCTGTAATTGTATATTTGTCACCCTCTTGCCCGTCCGATACCGATATGCCAATTTCAGGCGTGGCGTAGAACGCAGGGTCAAATGATATTGTACTACCACCCGCCGCTATCGTCCCACTGAAGCCGATGACGCGATCCGGCATGTCCACACTGACATACACCGCCGTCACGACCGGCGTAATATTCGGCGGCGTGCCTGATAACGCAACTCGGAATTGATACGCGCGAGCAGAATAATCACCGACGAGGAAGGGCCGCCACGATGTCCATGTCGGTGTACCGCTGGGATCGTCTGACGTGTACCTCATTTCCAGCTGAACAGAATAGAGATTGCCGTCGATGACTGAGTACAGGTCGGCCATGTCGTAGAGATCATCAATGTCGTAGAGATCATCCTGTAAATCCGCCGCCGTGGCAGTAATAGAAGCAGTTACCCGTGATTGGAATACCGCCGACAAGTCAATGGTGTCATTATCAAATGTGAAATACCCTTCATCCATGATTTGCCCGGCGGCATCGTCAGACGACCACTCAATGTCGGTAGCCCACGCAATGTCGGTAGCCCATGTCGGATTTGGTGCGATAATCTCAAATGCCAGTCCGCCCAGCCCGGATGAATACACAACACCCCGCGATGCACCGTCCCAGTCAGGATTTGCTTGATCGAGGGATTCGATAAAATTGAGATTCCGCACTGCCGATATTGTCGTTCCTTGCGTTGCCGCGTTCTCCGACTCGAATCCGGCAAAATCCACAGCCTTGATCAGATACGTCCCTACCATTGCCGGGACGCTGACGGACGTTGCGGGCTTCCCGACTTTCCGTATTACATCGACCGACTCTAGCCATGATGCACCTACCAAAGCCGGTGACCATCTGATCCGATAATGCGAGAGATCAATATCCGTCACCGCCGTCCACGATAGGTGCGCTTCACCATCCAATATGTTGACGGAAAATCCTTCCACATCTGACGGCACATCAGTCTGTCCGGTAACGTAGACCGTCTCAGTCGCAGACCATTTCGAATGCACGTCATAGATGGATACGGCCTGCGCCTGTACCTCGTAATTGTTTAAATCCTGCACTGGTGACACCGGAATTGTCAGTGAATCAGTCTCCTGTGTATAGCGCCACGGCCCTTCGCCCTGCAAGCGGAAGCGTGCCCGATACCCCCTAATCCGTAGCGTTCCAGTCGGCGGTGACAGGTAGACGAGTATTCGCGATATGACGGCGCTTCCGCTGACTTCCAAGGCCGCCGTGCCTGCTTCGATGCCGACAATAAAGGGAGTGGCCGGAGCAACCTCACGCTCATTGACCGGCGCGGTTGTCTGCGGATCAAATGCCGGAATAGTGCCCGTGTCAGCGTCGTAAATGTCAGATGCGACATCAACGAGGAAGAGTTGTGCTGTGTAATCCCCCGCCCGCTGAATAGAGTGAACCAGCAATTCAACCGTTTCGCTATCTGCTTCACCGAACATCGCCAAGTCACCGGCTTCCGGACCAAATGCTTCGGCAACGGGGGTCGAGAGTTCGAGTGTCGCTGTCGTTCCAACTGCCGTCACGACCGACAATATCAGCGTGTCGCCGTTTGCCAGCCTGAAACGGCAGGCATACGACTTCCCAGCTTCCATTGTCACCAGCTCATCGAGCACAACGTGGGTGATGTTCCCGCCGTCAGTCACCAGTGATTTCACACGGCCCCAGCCGGACCCCCACAGCGGGATATCATGAGAGACCCGCACTTTGTCACCACGGCGGCAAACAAGATGCTCAAAGTCCTGATAGAGCGAGTACATTTCCGGCCGGAGCCGCGCCTGTGCAATATGAAACCTGCCGAATTTCCAGATCAGAGCAGGATTGGTAATGCCGGGAAACTCGATGGACTCAAACAGGGTGGCATTGCTCGAATTATAGCCGTCATCATAGACTATCCGTTCGTCGTCGTTATAGTCGTTGTCCTCATTCCGAAAGCGAACCCTGAACGCGTGCGGGCGATTATAGAGCCGCTTTTCCGCGCTGAACCCCCATGAATTCCGGGGCGTAATATGTTGCGTAAGCGTTTGATCTCCGGTATCGGCGACGACCGACCACAGGCCGTCCTTCACGGTGACCGCAGCCCGCGCTGTCGCTGCAATGTCCTGGCAGGTCTCAAATACGGACGCCGTAAAGTCCCGGTACATGTTGAATGCGTAGCCATTGGTCTCGCAGAATTCGTAAAACTCCCCGAGAGTATCATCGTCAATCTGTGCAGCAGTCCGGGCACGAGCATTAGCGTTACACGTCAACACCCAACGGATCAAGGCCGCTGGATTATTGGTGATCTCATAATCCGCTTCGTCGGAACCCCATTCCTCTGCCACGTCATCCCAGACAGGACAATATGATGAGATAACACCATTGATATTGCTCAACTGTCCGCTCAACTGGTCGGTCGCCTTAATTCGGAGAGCCGTCACCGCCAGATTATGCGGGAATGATATAGGATAAGTCGTTTTGATGCTCCTGAGATACGTCCAATAGACTTCATCGATGATCTTGTCATCCGTGGAATCAACGGTGACGCGGGTCATGGCAATTTCGTATTGCTTTGTATTGTCAACCGTCCATCGCCAGCCGTACCGGATTGCAGAGGTTGTAATGTCGGTGAACACTTTATTTTCAACCGTCGTCCACGCACCACCACCAACTTCCCGATATTCTACCAGTACCCGGACAACTTTTTCGTAGCGGTTGCCGTCCGCTCCATACCGTACCAACCCCCGAGGGAACGAGACTTCACAGGACAATTCATCTACATTCGCTTCCGCTGTCCGGGTTATCTGTCCGGCAGCGTACGTCAGCTTAACTGAAATAGCCGTCTGGGACACGGATGAGGGAAAGAGCGTCAATGGCGTGTCAGTTGACCAGCCTTCATTTGTTTCGATCTCAACATCAGAGTACGACGACAGGAGTGTGTCACCGATCTTAATATCTGACACATCCAGCGGCCCATACCCCCACACGAGCAGCATCCGCAGATATTCGTCGGAGCCGACCAGCTCTGTGTAGGATGACGCCCCGAGCGGTGGGTACACTTTATGCGTCCCGAGCATTACGGGCACAGAACCCCATTTGTTCTCCTGGTTCTGGTTTGCGCCGATGGAATACGTGGGAGAGTCTTTATAGGTTTGGCGGGTCGTCGGTCCTGTGCTACCAAATCGGATCGGGGCAATGGCATTAGTGAGCATCATGCCAGCTGTTAGGGTGACCGCACCAGCAATAGAAGCCCCCATAGTCCCCGCCCCAAAGGCTGGACCCAATACAGGCCCCAACGCCCCGCCGGTCACTACCGTTGCCGCCACGATAACAGCTATCGTCAGGAGGGTTCGCAGGGGATTTTTCCCACCACCGCCACCGTGCAGAGGAACGGAAATCAGAACATGGGAGTCAACCGGAGGTATTAGGTTCCACTGATCCCGAGGGATCGGCACACCGTCGATCTCAACAATGACGTATGTATCCGGGTATAGCTGATGCACAATGTCCCGGATCGTCGAGCCGTGAGCGACATTCACGACTTTCGGTGCGTGGAATGCCATCGGGCTGACTATGATTTCACGGCTATCCTGCATAGCGATAGAACCCCTCAACCTTTTGCTTCCATTGGATTCCAGTATATTCCTCAATTGTAGAGTTAATGCCTTCCATGACATGGAGCATCCGCTTCCTGTCGATAACCAGGCCAACGTGATAAACCATATCGCCAGTGCGGAGCAGAATCACATCATACGGTTGCGGCTTGTCAACGCGTTCCCATGCCTGCTTGCCGTCCCGGATCATCCTCGATACCCTCTTCAATGAGGCAAGGGAACCGTCCACGAATGCCCCGGCGAAGTCTGGTAATTCAATTCCCAGTCGCTCCCGGTAGACAAGGACGATAAGACGCCAACAGTCGCAGCCTTGCCTATCCCCTCGATCCTTAACAAACGGAATACCGATATAGTCATCCATCAAAACAGCCCCGGAAAATACGACGGCACAAACGCCCCCGCCGGGAATGGCTCAGACTCAAGCGTCTCAAGCCGAAGCGTCCCGGTGATCGTCGTTGCGTTATAGCTGATATTCACTAGCTGAAATTCCGGCCAGCTTGCATCAATCGTGTCAAGAGCGTTGTCCATCACAATATCTACACGACACGTCACCGGCGTGTAGACGCTTCGAATTGTCTCAGTGTAAGCCCGATGAATGTTGTCGATCTCGATCTGCATCTCTCCCGGTCCCTCATCGGTATCGTCGGGGAGTTTGATCCGCACGGGGAGGAAAACGTAGGTGTCGCCATCTGATACCGTGCCGTACACCTTTTGCGTGTCGGTGGTATAATCGCCCGTGATCCCAACAGAGATCGAGGATAGCGACGGCGATACCCCCTCTTCAGCGGTTGTCATATACTGCTTCAGCCAGAGGTATTTACCGGCCATATCCGTCAGGGTGACAGACGGTATCGATTCCCCGGACGTGCATTCATCCCACGATGCGGGTTCTTCCTCATCCGATTCAGACAGGCCGGAATAGATTGTCAGGGTGGTGTTCTCCGGCACGTCTGCTGTCCATTCTATCGTGCTGCCCGTTGCCGTGCCGACAGAGGTCAGATCCACGGGAGGGGAAAGCCGGGTGCCGTCGATTCGAGATATTTCATACGTACAAGCCAAGTTCGGGTTGAAGCCTGTGTCAACACTTGTCCATGATCTCGTAGAGCCGCCGAGGGTGGAGACGATCAGGGCACCCGTAGCGGCGCAGTCGGTGACTTGATAAACACCTTCATTATCTATATAAAATTCACCAGCTCCAACAGAAGAGCGCGCATACACAATACCTGTCTCGCCTCTTCCCATGTAATACAGAGAGGCACTGGTGTAAGCGCAGGTTGTGTGGTCATTTGAGATATTGAAACTCGGACCCGCTATTTGCATCTTCAAAGTGCCTGATATGACTTTAGTGTCATACGCTATTTTATATACTTGTCCAGTTGTTCGTTCAGATTCGCTATTATTTCGGGAAAACCCTTCCCAAGAATTGGATGCTACGACATGAAAATGGTACGACCCAACATTAGGCGTTCCCGCACCAGTAGATTCAAAGGTGTCAGTACCAGATCGGGGACCCCATCCTGTAGTTGCATCGGCCTCAGTTCCACCATCGCTTATAGCATTATTGTCAGGACTGAGCCTACCCCCCAACGTCTCCCCGCCCGGCGCAACGCTGTGGAGGAAGCCCGAAGCGGATTTGCCAGCCGAGTCGGTGACCTTAATAGCATGTCTGCCTGTCTGGTATAAGGAGATATCAACGCCGAACTCAACGAAAGCATTGTCTGCGGTATAGTCAAGTTTGTTGTCACCGGCGGCGATGGAACCGGAGGCGACAACCGCAGATGACAGCACCAGATCGTCTCCGTCAGCTTCCAGCCCGTCCAGTTCACCGGTGTTCCAGTCGGCGGCTGTCTGCTCTGTATGGGATAGGTCTCCTAGTCTCTGCGTCGGATCTGTGCTGATTCTGATATCGTCGGCAAGGTCTGCATGGGACAGAGTAATCAGGGCAATCGGAACCCGGCCTGTTTCCTGCGCGAAAGCAGCTTCACGGAAGTTCAATGAAGTCGTGGTCATGGGAGCACCTCGAATGACATGCTCACCTGATACATCCCCGGCTCAATCGCCGTCCACGTCGGCGGCGCGGTAAATCGCATCTCACAGGCCACGGAATGAGCGGGGGGCTTTGTCCAGGAGAACCGTAGAGAACCGCCAAGCAATGTCGTATTGTAGAACGTATCCAATGCCGCCAGTTCCGTGGCATCCATTATCATCGTGCCGGAAACAGGCTCCACCCCCGCCGTGAACCTTCGGCGTACTTTCGCAGGGCCAGCGTCCATATCAGACTTGATAGTCACATTCGGGTAGGACTGGCCATAACCGTTTACGAATAATGTTTGCGGTAGATCGCTATCCCATGCTGGCACTGCCATATTTATCTCCCCGTCAACTGTTGACGCGCCCCGAAGCTCTGACGCATCGCCTTGTTGGACTGACTTCCGAATGTGCCGAGCTTCTTAGCCACGGCCTGATCAATCAATACGTCAATTTCTATGCCTCCAGCCGTTTGCCTTTCTTCGGTTCTCACATCGGCTCCCACATTGTTATAGATGTTCACGACTGCCCCGCCGCCGGTTGACTTCACGCCCAAGTCCCCACCGATCCGGGTCAACGGTAATATGGCCTCCGGGCCCGCTTCACCCATCAGGCCAGCACCTTGGGCCATCGGGAATATGGTCGGCTGTGATACAATCCCGCCCTTTGCGAAGGGGATGACGTTGCCGTTCTGGAAGGCGTTGCCGTGAGCGCTGCCAAAGAGGCCGCCCACAAAGCCAAACAACGGCTTGGTAATGTTCTGATACACCATCATCCTCAAGAGATCGTTAATCATCGAGTCAATCATGTCGCGGAAGGAGGTTTCACCCCTCATGGCGAAATCGGCTATTGCGGCGGCTGAGTCCTTGCCCCATCCGTCGATGACTCGTTTTAATTCCTCAAACTGATTTTTCCCCTCGTCAATAATTTCCTGTATGGCGTCCCGCTGTTCCTTCAGTGCCGCAATAGATTCCTTCGCCCCCTCAATCGAAGCCCGACGCCACTCGTCCTCTGCAATCCAGCCAGCAACAGACCATTCGTATAGCTCCTCGCGGAGATCCGCTTCTTCTTGCAGGAGTTTGTTTTTTGCGTCTTGGGCTTTTGCCGCTTCCGCATCAGCATTAATCCGCGCCTCGTTCTGCAGGATCAGCTCTTCTGTGTTTTTCCGGCGGGCCTCAGCCTCCTGTTCTGCTTTCTTGATAGACTGCTCTATGCGTTGCTGTTGGGCTTCCTGCCCTCTCTCAAGTGCGGCAAGCTCATCCTTGATAGCCTGTATTCTCTTATCCCTTCCGGCCTGTCCGGGTATTCCAAGGTCAGGTACGGCGGCGGCTTCCCACTCAAGTAATTCCAGTTCGCGCCTCAAGGCATTAATTTTTTGTTGTGCCGACTTCCCAAATACAGCATCACCGACCGCACCCAAGGCCACCCATGCCGCCATGAGGGTTCCAGATTCCTCCTTGGCATACTTTATCGTTTCAAAGGCTTCATTGAGCCAGGGGATCAGGCTAAGGGCTATTGAACGCCCCGCTCCAGTAGCGGATTTTTTCAAAAGGTCAAGCTGATCGTTCAGGTAGGCGGCTTGGAGTGCCGTCTCTGTTGATATGACCAGGCCCATCTCCTTGGCTTTTTTCTGCAAATCTTCAATCCCGGCGCTCCCCTGGTTGAGCATGGGGATAAGTTCCGCACCGGCACGACCGAAGAGCCTCATGGCAAGTGCCGTCTTGTCGGCACCATCTTCCATCCCTGCGAAGCGGTCGGCGACCGCCTTCATGACTGTTTCGGAGTTTTTCAGCGTTCCGTCATTTCTGACAACGGACAGGTCGAGCATTTCAAAGGCTTCTTTTGCATCGCCCACGCCACGCCTCATGTCGTTCATGTTCATTGCGAGGCGTTGCGTACCCTTGGCGATTGACTCAAGGGATGTTCCGGTCTGTGAGGCCACAAGACCCATCGACGAGAGGAACTCGGAGGTTGTTCCGGTCTGTTGGGCCAGCTTGCCCATCTTGTCCGCGACATCTATCTGCTGCTTGACAAAGGCCACCATCGCAACGGCGGCACCAGCGACAGCATACCCACCGAAGCGGTTGATTGCTTGGGCGGTTTCGGTGAACTTCTTTTTGACCGCGTCCATAGCACGGCTCATGCCGGTCGCGTTCTCCTGTACCGCACGGCGGGCCTTCCCCATGTCGGCCTTGAATCCCGCCCACCCCGCGGACATTTCGGCTCTTACTGAACCAATCGGATTAGCCACGTTTTTTCCTCCGTGCGCCGAGAGCTTTCTTCAGATCAGCCTCCATGTTCTCCCTCACCACCACCTTCTTGCTGGTTATCTCGTGGAGTGCTGGCATCTTCTTAGACCGCGACAGTGCCGCTATCATCCACGCTTGAGTGTTGCGCCCATCAGTCAACGCGGTAATGGCCTTTCTCGTTAGGAACGGGGTCATGTCCCAAAACTCAACGGGACTTATCCCTGCCTGAACAGCCGCCCCAAACGCCTGAACAATCCATCCTTCGGGGGGAGGCTTTTTTTTTCTGCCTCTGCTGGTACTGCTTCGTTCCCGAAGTAAGCCAACTTTACCGCCTCATCAACCGCCCTGATAAATGGAACCATGGGAGGGGAGAGTTCAATGATCCTCTCCGGGGTCCATTCGGGGCGGTCAATACCGATGGCGGCTACCCGTGCAAGGGTTTCAATCTCGAACAGGTTGGGAGCATCCCCAAACTCGGCCTCAACTTTCGCCAGTTGCCGCCAGGTGTAGCGCAACGTCACCGCTTCTCCACCGATGTCAACTACCCTCTCCCCGGTTACCATCACACCACCGTGCCCCTGATCGTAATTGCGCCCGTTGCATCGCTGTCAACATCACCCGAAAGCGTGTAGTCGATGACATACCCGTTTTTGAGGGTGATGGTTTCAGCATCAGAAAAGGTGATCCTGAAGTTCAAATCTTCAGCGTCGGCTTCATAGGCGGTGACAACAGCATCCAGCCCGGTGTCCAAATGGTCCCAAAAGAGACTGAACGACATGGGGCCACCGTCACGTATCCCACGCTTCCATACCCTTTCAGTATCAGCCAACGTCGTTCTGTCTCGCTCAGATGATGTTGGGTTGATGTTGAAATTGGTAATCACTCCGACCGTCGCCCATTCGGCCGGTGTCATTGTGGCTGTGCCTGTATTGTCGGTGATTGTCAACGCGCTCGCATCCAGCGCAATGGCAAAGGTGTCGGTTGTGGCATATTTCACGACGTAGGTATTGGAGTTAATTGATGCCGCATCATCACCCGCAAACAGCGCGGCGGTAACCAAATCACCATTTGACAATCCGTGGGCCACGGAGGTTAAAATCATGGGATTTGTAAGGGATACGGCGGTTATTTTTTTCGCCCCTCCGCTTGATCCCGTCCCAATTTCCAGCGTTGTTCCCTGTCCGTCAAGTATCGCCATCGTGTAGTTCCTCCTTGTTATTCGGTGGATCGCACCGAGTAGTCCTGTATTATACGGTGCGCCTCCACCGTGTCCTCATATCCATCAATCTCCGCTTGTGATAAGCAGGAGAACGTCACGCCGCCCTGCGTGTGTTCCTTACCATCGAGGGCCGCCCTGATGAGATTTGCCAACCCCTTCGCCGCTGCGTATGTTTCGGCCCACGCCTCAATCTGAAACCGTGGCCTCACGACACCAGAGGGACCGCCGAGATGGTGAATACGGTTGCCCGTCACCCGCTGCATGACGATGAGCGGATAGGTCGGCGACTGGGGAATGTAGTTGTAGTAACAGCGGGTCGTGACAGCCTTTACGCCATCGTCCGCTATGATCGCCGCCCTTAATGCCGATTCGAGAATCATCGCTTCAACAACCCTTCCCGTTGCCGCTTCGTTAGTGTTCCACGCTCTGCCTTCTTCGCCAGTCTTGCCGCCGCCTTTTCAAGCTCTTTCCGCATTTCATCCGTAAAGATCCGCATGATGCCAAATTTCGTTATTTCCCACGCCTGCCGCAAATATGGATTGGCGGGCATCCTGCCGGTTCCTTGAACCACCCTGATTGCATCACCACCCACGGGGGCCGTTGTCGGGGTAGGCGGATATAACCATTCCGTCCTGGGGATAAACGTGCGGGCCTTTGTCGAAGGCATGGCCTGATAGCGGCCATGCCTCCCGTGCAATT
>JAQTTS010000224.1 GCA_028710655.1 Dehalococcoidales bacterium | reverse complement strand
GTTATACAGGTAATAGTTCTATTATAGCAGTAACGAGTCACGGACATGGATCGTGGGAGAGTTCATAGCAACAATGCCACCGCTAACTCTCCGTCCGCCTCATTCACCTCGTGCTGTCACAGCCCTCGGCTCAAGAGTTTTGTGTGTCTCTATAGCTGGATGCCTGGCCTTTGAGCAGGATGCTTGTTGTTTCATCGAGAGTTCTCCACCCGCTGAATCAATTGATTCAGGACGTGGGTGCGTCTTGCATGCCCTTTATCCTCCGCGTCGCGCTTTTGCTTGTAGAGAGTAGGGAGAAAGTCACTGGTAGTTAGAAAGCAAGAGCAGGACTCACAAATAGTTTCATATTCACAGGGGACGCCTTCTGGACGCATGCAGTAGCCATTGCCCAGGAGCCGCCAATGGGCCTCCTGCCTTAGTTTTCTCATCCCCGGCCCTTCGGCAGTTGCAGGCAGCGAGGGAACATCCTTACGCTCGAAGGGCGATGACTGCCCACAGAGATGCTCCAGCTGCTGGCTGACGGCAGAGTATTCGCGGTGCAGAGTGCGGTTGCTGATACGAGCGTAGACCAGGGTCATAGACAAAGAGCGGTGCCCAAGGAGATTGGCAATGCTCTCCAATGACATACCCCGGTTGATGGCCAGAGTGGCCAGGGTATGTCTTAGCCGATGAGGTGTGACCTTCCCAGGGACGCCAGCTTCCATAGCGATGCGCTGGACAGCAAAATCTACGCAGCTTCCACGCATGCGGTCCCCGTGTCGGGTAAAGAGGAAGTCTGCCGGACCTAGCTGAGGCTGGTGAGAGAACCATTCATCCAGCAACTGTTTGACCTCGGGATGTAGTGGGACATAACGTTCGCGACGAAACTTCACCAGGGGGACACGAAGCCAGTAGCTGCTCCCTATTTGCACAATGCAATCGGCGGTGAGCCCCAGGAATTCGCTTTTTCGCAGGCCGGTGCGCAGAAGTGTTACACCGCAGACCCGTGTAAACAGGTCAGGATGGCCTTGGGCAGCGCGAAGGAAGCGAGCGGCATCAGACTCATCCAGGAAACGAGGCCTGGGGGCATCAATGCGCGGAATGTCTCCGTCAAAGATAAGGGTGGTGGTTGGCGCCTCCTGCCATGCCCATTCGGTGATCCGGGAAAAGAAGTTACCCAGAGATCGGAGAGTGTGTGCCACGGTGTCTGACTTGAGCGTGATCCCTGGTGGTCGATAGTACCTCGGGTGTGGTGACACCCAGCGTAGATGCTCTTTGAAGGCCTCAATGTGGCAGCGCCGAATTTCGTTGACCCTGGTCACCTCCGGCATAGCCCCGGCCAGCCATGAAAAGAAACGGCGCAGGCGGATGTCTTCCATGGTCAGAGAGCTGGGCTGAAACACCAGGGCTAGCTGTCCCAGATAGCGCTGCAGGGAGGCCCGAACCTGTTCCGGGACACCAGCCCATCGCTCATCGAAGCTCTTTCGCCTCGGCCGGCGTGACAGCCGAGAGGGCAGGATACCCAGGTGAAAGAGCACCTTCGGCATTTCTACCAGCTGACGGCTCCACTGAGCTGGGAGACCGTCCCTCAAGTGCAACGTCTTGCTTTTATCTCCTAACCTGGCCAAGGCATTTTTCAGCGAATCTGCAAAGGTGGCCATGTCATTGGGAGTAAGCGCATCTACAGGTTTTTGAGCCCAGGCCATCAAGTAGACCAAGCAGAGAAACTGCCTCCGGATGTCTGACTCGCTGTATCCCAGACGTTTGCCCATCGCCTGATAGCGCTGATATGTCTCGCGCTCCATGAGTCGAATAGCCATGTCTCCCAGATTGTGGCGGCCACACAGGATGTACTGGGGAGGCATGGGAAGCAGATGGCGCAGAAACAGATAATGAACGAAAGTGCGCTCTGCAGAGCGGCACCGCAGTTGTTGCTCCACAGGAAGATTTAGCCACTCGTTAGGGTCAGGAAAGCGTTGCAGGAAGCTCCGGGCTGCCCTGATCCGTTCATTGACCATACAGTGGCCGGTGGAGTACCCGGCCGCTGTCATATATGCAGTGTATTCGGCCGACAGACAGGCATGGCGTGAAACGATGTCCTGGCCTTGAATGCCAATGTCATGGCACAGCTGGAAGGCCACATCTACCGCTGGAGCAAGTTGCACATTAGTCATAGGCCGCTGCCCTTTTCGCCTTTGGGGACAAAAAGCGAGTCGGAAAGGCGCAGATATTCCTCCTGGAGCTCCTTGGGACAAAGATGCAGGTATATCCGGGTGGACATGATGCTGCGATGCCCAGCCTGTGCCTGCAGGGATTCGAGGGACATGCCTGCCTGACGCAGGCGGGTAAGACAGGTATGGCGCAGGCGGTGGCACCGGACCTCTGGTGTGCCAGCCTGACGACGGTGGTAGTCGATTATGGTGTCCAGAGCTGCTACCGAGAGTGGTTGTCCCCGGCGGGGGCCTTTGAGTGCTAGGAAGACTCTTGTAGAAGAACCGGCTGGCCTCTCTTCATTCAAATAACGCAGTATAGTCTCCAGTGCGCTGGGGGCGACTGGCACCACTCGCTGGTGACCACCCTTGCCCTCCTTTACCAAGACAGTGCGCTGGCCGAAGTTCAGGTCTTCCAAGCTCAGGCCGAGAACCTCTGACTTCCTCAGGCCACCGAGGAGCATGAGAAGTACCATGGCCTCATCCCGGTGTGTGCGCAGGGAGTTCAGAAACCGCCTTACTGTCTCAGCCTCAAGGATCTGAGGAAGGGTCTGGGGGACCCTCACCAGTGGGGTGACTCCTCTGCCGTTTCCACCACGCATTGGGCCACCTAAGAATCTGCCTCTAGTGAGCAGGCCGTGCGGGACGGGGTTAGCACGAAGATGCGTATCCCCCAGCACGATCAGGTAGTTATAGAAACCTGATATGGTAGTCAGCCGACGTTTGATGGTGCGCGGAGAAAGGGACGGAGACAAAGTGACTAGCCCCTCGTTATGTCCCCTGCACACAGGCGCTTCCCGCTGTTGCTGAATAAAAGCAAAGATGTCTCTCGGCATAACCAACGTCAAAGGTTTTCTTACAGCATTGACGAAGACCTGAAGATCATGAGCGTAGTTTATCCAGGTGTTAGGGCGGCAGCGATGCCTGAGGAAGGCCAGATAGGCATCCACTTCGGGAATGCCAAGGGACAGCCGTATCAGCATCCCCTCTTTGACCTCTCGGTGAACCCTGTAGTTCACAGTGCCTCCTTCTTTTTTATTAAACCCATTCTAGCCCTAGGATTAACGATATATCAATGGGTTTATGAAATAGAACAATAGCTCATTTTGTGCGATGATGTATTTGCTTGAAGCTAGTTTGAAGCTAGCTTCGGGTTGTACCTTAACACGATGCCAGTATCCGATGACGGCCACGTCTGCCAAGCCTAGGCCATGCAGGACAACGGCCATCGGATAGGCCACAAGCGGCGCTCAATGGTCACTCCATTGGCCGCTAATCGAAACGCTACGCCAGCATACCCTTAATGGACTACTGAGACAAGGTAGAGGCACAATTAGGCCATAGGCGGGCTGAGTGTGCCAGGCGTAGTAGTTAGTAGTAACTGGCCGTGATAGCACCGCCAGGACGCCACAAGGCATCGTGACACTATCTTATAGACTGATTGCCAAGGACAAGACCATAATGGCAAGTTGCGAAGGTAGACTTCAGCGGCTATGGTCGCAATCAGCGAAACCACCTAAAGCCTAAAAGCTAACCTCTTGGGCTGAAGGCGGGCGGCCTCACTAACGAAAGGAAGTGAGGTGAAACTATGCCAGATATTAAGACCCCCAGTTATATTAAAGCCCTGACTCAGCCCAGACCAAAGGCAGAGAGTGGGCGTAAGGTATGGAGCATTGACCTTCAGTATGTGTGGCTTCCGTTCTTCACCGCCACCAATACCCAAGGTGATACCGCTATACCCCATGAGGCCATAGGTGCTCCGCTGCGGTTGGCCAAGGACACGGACGGCTCTATCCGATTCAACAAGACAGGCCGCCCAGTCCTTAAGGTAGCTGGCGAGCTGTCCGAGCATATCAGGATGGTGCGGGAGAATTTCGTGGCTGGCCTGGTAGGCTATGCTGGCCAGGTCATGAAGGCCAAGCCTGATGAATACAAGGCTGAGGCTGAGGCTTGCCATCAGGCTGGCGAGCCTATCATACAGAAGGCCAATGCCGACTTGTCCGATGCCCAGGCTGTTC
>JAQTTS010000223.1 GCA_028710655.1 Dehalococcoidales bacterium | reverse complement strand
GATGCTGTGGCGGACTATCTTCCTTCTCCGCTGGATGTGCCGCCGGTAGTGGCCGTTGGTACCAAGAAAGGGGATGAAGTGACCCGTCCGGCTCAGGACGATGCTCCCTTTTGCGCACTTGCTTTTCAGGTGGTTACCGATCCTTTTATGGGCAGATTGGTCTATTTAAGGGTCTATTCTGGTACGGTAAGGGCTGGAGTTCAGGTTTTTAATTCCGCCCGGGATAAAAGGGAGCGAATCGGGCGGCTGTTGCTGATGCATGCCAACCACCGTGAGGAAATAGAGGAAGCGGATACCGGGTCCATTGTAGCGACCCTGGGTCTTAAGGACACCTTTACCGGGGATACTCTGTGTAGTCCTTCGAAGCCGATTTTGCTTGAGTCTATCCGTTTTCCCGAGCCGGTGGTCTCGATTGCTATCGAGCCTAAGAATCGGGTCGACCAGGACAAGATAGGGGAGGCCTTAAATAAACTGGCCGAGGAGGATCCTACTTTTAAAGTAGACCATAATAGTGAGACAGGACAGACTGTCATTTCTGGTATGGGTGAGCTCCACCTGGAGGTCATTGTAAGCAGGCTTTTTAGCGAATTTAAGGTTGGGGCCAAGGTGGGAAGGCCGTGGGTTGCTTATAAAGAAACGATAACCGTACCGGCTAAGTCTGAGGGTAAGTTCGTTAGACAGAGTGGTGGTCGTGGTCAGTATGGCCACGTCTATCTTGAGGTTGAGCCGGGAGAGCGTGGCACTGGCATCCAGTTTGTCGATCAGATTAAGAACGGAGTCATTCCCAAGCAGTATATACCTGCGGTAGAGGCTGGGGTTAGAGAGGCAGTTGAGACCGGAGTGTTTGCCGGTTACCCGATAGTCGATATTAAGGTAGCCCTTTATGATGGCAGTTACCATGAGGTCGACTCTTCGGATATAGCCTTTAAGATGGCTGGCTCGATAGCTCTGAAGAGTTGTGTCAGCAAAGCCAAGCCAGTTTTGCTTGAGCCGGTTATGAAGCTGGAAGTGAGCACCCCCGAAGAGTTTCTTGGCGATATTATCGGTGATGTTAACACGAGACGCGGCCATGTCGAGGTGATAGAGACAAATAATGAGGTAAGCATTGTTCGTGCTTTGATACCGCTGGCGGAGATGTTCGGTTATGCCTCTGCTCTCCGGTCGTTGACTCAGGGTAGGGCTACTCATTCGATGAGGTTTGAGCATTACGAGAGGCTGCCGGCAGGGCTGGCAGAGAAGGTTAAGACTGCTGGCAGGGAATAGGTCACTGCCGTGGCCGGGATGGAAACCTGAAAGTAAGCTTAGTATGGTTTTGTTTGGTTAGGCTGGTTTAGAAGTCTAATAGAGGTTAATAAAGAGTCTGGGGTGTTTGTTCTATGCCCAAGCAGAAGATTCGTATCAAGTTAAAAGGATTTGACCACAAAATACTCGACCTGTCTGCCATGCAGATAGTTGAGGCGGTAGAGCGGACGGGGGCTGTGGTTAGCGGGCCGCTACCACTACCTACCCGTATTGAGAAGTTCAGTGTTATCCGCTCAACTTTTACTGATAAAGACTCCCAGGAGCAGTTTGAAATTCGGACTCACAAGCGTCTGATTGATATTATTGAATCGACCTCCAAGACGATCGACGCTCTGGCCAAGTTGAGCCTGCCCTCGGGGGTTGATATAGATATCAGGTTATAAAGGATGCATCTACTAAACCAGGATGAATGAAGACATGACGCAAGGTATTATTGGTAAAAAACTAGGCATGTCCCAGATATTTGGGGACAACGGTAAGGTGGAGGCAGTAACTGCTATTGAGGCTGGCCCGTGTGCTGTAGTGCAGGTTAAGACGGTGGCTAAGGAGGGGTATAATGCCCTTCAGCTCGGTTTTGGTCATGCGAAGCGGCTTAGTTCTCCTCAGCGGGGGCACCTCAAGGATTTGGGCCAGTTTAGATACCTGAGAGAATTTGAGACCGATGATATTGATGGTGTTCAGGTAGGGGACAAGATCGATGTCAGCTTGTTTCAGGCGGGTGACTTGGTTGATGTTACCGGGGTGTCCAAGGGTAAAGGATTCGCCGGTGTTGTGAAGCGGCATGGCTTTTCCGGCGGACCGAAAACACACGGACAGTCGGATCGACACCGTCACCCGGGTGCTATCGGTGCTACTACCTCCCCGGGCAGGGTCTTGAAGGGGACACGGATGGCCGGGCATATGGGAAATGAGCGGGTTACCGTGCGTAAGTTGGAGGTATTTCGGACCTTTCCGGACCGTAACCTGCTGTTGGTCAGGGGAGCGGTACCTGGTGCTAGCAGTGGATTGCTGTTAATAAGAAAGTCTGGTGGAAGGAAGTAAGACCGTGCAGATTCCAGTCTATAGTCTTACCGGGGAGATATTAAAAAGTATTGAGGTGAGCGACCGGGTTTTTGCGGTGCCGTATAATGAGTCTGTGGTGCACCAGGCAATGGTGCGGCAGCGGGCCAATGCGCGTCAGGGGACAGCCAGTACCAAGACCCGTGGCGAAGTCTCCGGTTCTAGCCGGAAGCTGTATCGCCAGAAGCATACCGGTTCCGCTCGAACCGGCAGCTGTCGTTCGCCCCTTCGTCGGGGGGGTGGCGTTGTTTTTGGGCCTAAGCCAAGGAGTTATCGGCAGGCGATGCCGAAAAAGATGCGCCAATTGGCGCTACGGTGTATGCTTTCGGCACGGGCCAGAGATGGTGAGCTTAAAGTTTTGGAAAAACTTGAATTTGATGAGCCTAAAACCAAGGAAGTGACGCGTATGCTGAAGGCTCTGGGAGTGGCTTCTTCAACCCTGATAGTTATCGGTGAGCCGGAGGTTAATTTTGTAAAATCAGCCCGTAATCTGCCCGAGGTAAAAACACTGCCGGCTGAACTGCTCAATGTGGTTGATATCCTTTCTCATCGGGTATTACTGATGAGCGAGTCTGCAGTGCGTAAGGCAGAGCGGTTATGGGGAGCCCGATCGTTGCAAGGAGGAAACAGTGCATCCTTACGAGGTGTTGCGCCGCCCGCTAATAACTGAGAAGAATACCAGTCTTCAGTCTCAGGGCAAATATGCCTTTGAGGTGGCTGGTGATGCTAACAAACAGCAGGTACAAGAGGCTGTTGAGAAGGCTTTTAAGGTTAAGGTTACTGCAGTTAATGTGATTTCAGTTAGTGGCAAAAGCCGGATAGTGGGCAGACGCCAGGTGCTGACCAGATCATGGAAAAAGGCAATAATCACCCTTCAGCCTGGGGATAATATCCAGTTCTTCGAAGGGGTTTAATACAAGGGGGAGATTGAGTGGCACTAAAGGTATATCATCCGACTTCGCCCGGCAGGCGGCGTGCCAGTGGTTCTACTTTTGAAGAAGTAACCAAGAGTAAGCCGGAGAAATCGCTGCTGTTACCGCTGAAGAAGCGGGGTGGGCGTAATAGTCAGGGAAGAATAACAGTCCGACATCGGGGTCAAGGTGCTAAGCGGCGGCTACGTATCATCGATTTTATGCGTGATAAGATAGGTGTCCCGGGCAGGGTTGCTGCTATTGAATATGACCCGAATCGTTCGGCTAATATTGCACTTATTTACTATGTCGATGGCGAGAAGCGCTATATCCTAGCGCCTTTAGAACTCAAGGTGGGTGATATCGTAAAGTCGGGCACGGATGCCGAGATAAAGCCGGGCAATACTCTGCCTATGAAATCAATACCGAGCGGTACATTGTTACATAATATTGAGATGCAAATGGGTAAGGGTGCTCAGTTAGTGCGTAGTGCCGGAGCTGGTGCCCAGCTAATGGCTAAAGAGGGCAAATATGTTCTGATCCGATTGCCCTCTGGTGAAGTGAGGCGTGTTATTGGTGATTGTATGGCTACTATTGGTCAGGTGGGTAATGTTGACCATAGGGGCATTAAATTAGGTAAGGCGGGGCGGAAAAGGTGGTTGGGACGGCGTCCTGAGGTCAGGGGTTCTGCGATGAATCCGCATGATCATCCTCATGGCGGTGGGGAGGGCAGATGTCCGATAGGAATGCCTGGACCCAAGACACCGTGGGGTAAACCGGCACTGGGTTACAGGACTCGCAAACAGAAGGCTTCTGATAAGATGATTGTCAAGCGCCGGGGGAAATAGTCAATAAAGGTGGGGCGATATGTCAAGGTCAACCAAGAAAGGGCCTGCAGTTGATGCCAAGCTAATGAAAAAGGTAGAGATGCTAACTCGCTCCGGTGAGAAGGCGGTAATCA
>JAQTTS010000222.1 GCA_028710655.1 Dehalococcoidales bacterium | reverse complement strand
TATCAAGGTTGCCCTGGATAGTTTGGGCTGCAAACTAAACCAGGCGGAGACAGATGATCTGTTCCGTCAGTTCGCTAGAGCTGGCTATCAGATGGTGTCTTCACCCGATGAGGCTGACATCTACATCTTGAATACCTGCACAGTTACTCATATCGCTGACCGTAAGTCCCGTCACCTGTTGCGATCGGCCCATCGCCGTAATCCCGGCGCTGTGGTGGTGGCTACCGGGTGTTATGCCGAACGGGCCCCTGCTGAACTGTCTGGAGTTAAAGGGGTCAGGTTTGTCCTGGGAAATAGTGATAAACCGAACCTGTTGCGGTTGCTTGAGGAGTCCGGCTGTTTTGGCAGCCGGGTTGTTGGGAAAGAGGGTTTGGCAATTGACATCTGTGATAGTTTCCGGACGCGCGCTATGGTCAAGGTTCAGGATGGCTGCAGTAGCTTTTGCACCTACTGTATCGTCCCGCTGGTACGGGGTGCGGAAAGGAACCTTGACGTCGGCAGGATAGTTGGTGACATCAAGCAACGGGTGGCTCAGGGCCATCGGGAGGTGGTATTGACCGGGGTCAGGATTGGTTCTTATTACGATAATGGGGTTACCCTGGTGGGTTTGCTTGAGCGTATTCTGGCGGAGACCGGAGTGCAAAGACTAAGGCTATCCTCGCTTCAGCCCGGTGAGGTCTCCCCCGAGCTGATTTCTCTCTGGCGTGACGGGCGGTTGTGTCCTCACTTTCACCTCTGCCTGCAGAGTGGCAGTGATAGTGTTTTGGGCAGAATGGGGCGGCGCTACTCTGCTGCTGAATTCGAGCGGGTGGTGTCCTGCATCAGAAATGCTGTACCATGTGTGGCAATCACTACCGATGTTATGGTCGGTTTCCCCGGTGAGACCGACCAGGAGTTTGAGGAAAGCTATCGCTTCTGCCGCCGCATGGAGTTTGCCCGTATTCATGTCTTTTCCTACTCACGCCGCAGCGGTACCGAAGCCTCCGGGTTTCCCGAGCAGATTGGCGATGGGGTTAAAAAGGAGCGGACAGGCAGGATGCTGGTGCTGGCCCGGGAGAGTGCCGGGAACTTCAGGCGGCAATCCCTGGGCAGGATGCTTACGGTACTCTTCGAGCAGTGCTCCGGTGGTGCCTGGTCCGGCCTTACCGCTAACTACATCAAAGTGTATGTTAAGAGTGGCACTGATTTGACTAACGTATTAAGGCCGGTGAGGCTGCTGCGGGTTTATCGGGATGGGGTGTGGGGGGAGGTAGTATCGTAGCTGGAAAATTCGCCAATAAAAAGAGGGATGGTTAGTTGCGGCAGTATCTAGAGGCGTTTCTTGATATTGAGACGACCGGGCTTTCCTCTGAATATGGTGAGATCACTGTGGTAGGTATTCACCTCTCTAACGGCCTCGATAGCAGGTTTGTCCAAATGGTATGGCCGGAGATCACGGCTGACAGCCTGTTGGAAGCTCTGGCGGGGGTAGATGTTATCTATACCTATAACGGTAGCCGTTTCGACCTCCCTTTTATCTGCTCGCGTCTGGGTCTTGACCTGAACGAGCTTTTTAAACATCACGATCTGATGTATGACTGCTGGCGGAAGAATCTCTATGGTGGCTTGAAGTGCGTGGAGAGGCAGTTAGGCATACCGAGGCGGTTGGTGGAGGTGAACGGATATCAAGCGGTGGTACTCTGGTGGCGATATATAAATGATTATGACCGGGATGCCCTTGCCGCGTTGCTTGATTACAACAAGGAAGATGTCATTAACCTGAAGGCATTAAAAGAAGTGCTGCTGTGACATCAAAACCGTAATACCGTAGCCGTAGTAACTAATAGCTGTTATTTTTTTTGCTCTGTAATTTCTTTGCCGGATTACAGGATTCGCAGGGTACCTTAGTCTGGCAGAGCCCGCAACTTATCATGTCTACTCCGTACTCCCTGCTCAGGTAAACGATGTTATTACGCATATAGGTTTCACACTTTACCTTGTCGTGCCCTTTTTCAGTAATGGCCTTAGCGGGGCAGCGGGCCATACAGGCTCTACAGCTATCGTCGCTATAGAATAGACAGTTCGAGTGCGGATTTGTCATTCTTGGACTTGGCGGCAGTACCAGGTTGGTAACCACACTGCCGCAACGATGGGCGATGCCGCATTCAGTGATGAGGCTGCCGCTAAGGCTGAAAGTACCCAGCCCGGCGACGTAGGCAATATGTCGCTCCGACCAGTTTGAGTAGCTTCCCTGCATGTTATTGTCGATACTGAAGTATGGCTGTAATACTGGTGCCGTTGCCAGATATCCGATCCTGTTGAGTGTTTCTACTATGTGTCTACGCAGGGCGTTATTGAGTTCTTCACCGTACCAGCGGGTGTATGCCCAGAGACGGGTGGGGATAATTGTCTCTTTGCGGTTAGACTGGCGGGTCTTATCTGTAATGGGCAAAATCCAGCTTATGACGGAGAGGCGGGCGGGTATATCATCCGGGGTTTTACTATAGGCTCGGGCTAGTGCTTGGCGGGGGGTGAGGTGGTTAGGGGAAATAATCGTCTTGTAATCAATAAAGATAGGATCGTCGCCGTCGGCGAACTGTACCAACGGTTCGTTAAAGATACTGTCATCTTTAGTAAGTGGTAAACGGTTAGCCGGGCTGGTGCTGATGAACTCCTTGACTTTACCAATAATGAACTGTGCTGTCTTGGCTTCAGGCCACCCGCTTATTTGCTGCAAGAGCGTTACCCCTTCCCGGTTTGAGCGTTTGGATAAGACTATTCTCCGTGCTATCGCGCCTTGAGTCGGGAGCGAATTGACTGCTTGAATCTAACCTGCTTTTCTCGGTCTCCGCATACGTATCCGGTCAGCGGCCGAGCGGACGATGGCATCACTGACCCGGCATACTCTTACCATCTGCTGCACATCATGTACCCGTACGACATCGGCGCCCTTGGCAATACTGATGGCTACTGAGGCGGCGGTACCTTCTCTGCGTTCATCAGTGGGAAGGTCAAGCACTATGCCGATAAAGGACTTACGTGAAGGCCCGACCAGAATCGGTCTTCCCAGTTCGTTCAGCTCTTCCAGCCGCTGTATGATTTCTAGATTTTGCTGCCAGGTTTTGCCGAACCCGATACCGGGGTCGATGATAAGGTTTTCCCAGGGTACCCCCAGGCTTAGTGCCAGATCCAGACTTTTCCGAAGGGATGAGGTTATCTCAGTGATGACGTCGTCATAATATGATACGTCGCTCTTAATTCTCGGGTCGTAGCCTGATTTGTCACGCTGGTTACTCATCAGAATAAGAGGGATTCCATTGTCCGCAGCCAGTTCAGCCAGCCGGGGGTCTCGTTTCAGACCCCACTGGTCGTTGAGCATCGTTGCTCCGGCCTCCACCGCCTGGCGGGCTACCTCCGATTTGTAGGTGTCAACACTTAAAGGAATATTTACCTCGGAGGCCAAACGTTTCACTACCGGTACAACACGTTTAATCTCTTCGCTTATTGAGATTGGGGTTGAGCCGGGGCGGGTGGATTCACCGCCGATGTCGAGAATGTCGGCGCCTTCGCTTATGAAGCGCTGTGCCTGTGCTGCTGCTGCTTCGATGTTGCTGATTCCGTCACCGGAGAAAGAGTCCGGGGATACATTGATGACTCCCATAACATAGGTTCGCTCCCCCCAGTGAAACTCGGTATTACCGCATCTGGTAGTGCCGAACCGGTTCATAATCAGCTTCCCTCCCTCTTTTCACATTATATCGCTAAAGTCGGGAAAGGGCACTTCCCCGGGCGGGATTATCTCATCTTGCTTATCTTACTTTTTCAGGTCAGCTGCGGGTATTGCTTCCTTGACTCTGGCAACTGCCTCTGAGCCGATGGACTCGGCGGCCTGTAAGGCTCCTTCAACCGCCTCAGTCGCCGCTAACTTTTCCGGTACGCCTGACTGTATCGCCAGTTCTTTGGCTGTCTCTATTGTCTTGGCAGCAGCGGCTAACAGATCACCGTGAGTTTCGACAGTCCCCTGTATGACGCCCTGGCTGGCTCCCAGTATGGCATCACGAGGGTCTGCTCCTGCCCGTGTGGAAGCTTCCACCACACCCGTCACCACAGCGGCGGCCAGTTGTCCTGAGTCCACAGGTTTGTCATCGGCAATATGTACCGCACCCCGTGCTGGCTGACGTGAAATCTCTGCTCCGTGTATCCTTACCTCTGCCCTTTTACCTTTTGATACTCCATTAAGGCCGTCTTCCATGGACTT
>JAQTTS010000221.1 GCA_028710655.1 Dehalococcoidales bacterium | reverse complement strand
CAGGATGCGACGAGCCGACATCGAGGTGCCAAACCTTGCCGTCGATGTGAACTCTTGGGCAAGATAAGCCTGTTATCCCCGGGGTAGCTTTTATCCGTTAAGCCACGGCCCTTCCACTCGGAACCGTAGGATCACTTTGCCCGACTTTCGTCCCTGCTCGACTTGTTGGTCTCACAGTCAAGCCCCCTTATGCCAATACACTCTATGGGTGGTTTCCATCCACCCTGAGGGGACCTTTGGGCGCCTCCGTTACCTTTTAGGAGGCGACCGCCCCAGTCAAACTACCCGCCAGACACTGTCCCCTGGCTTGCTCCAGGGTTAGAGGCTAAACCCACCAAGAGTGGTATTTCAACGGCGGCTCCACCGAGGCTGACGCCCCGGCTTCAAAGCCTCCCACCTATTCTACACATGATGAACTCAGACTCAGTGCCAAGTTGTAGTAAAGCTCCACGGGGTCTTTTTGTCCTGTCGCGGGTAACCCGCATCTGCACGGGTATTTCAATTTCACCGAGTCCCTCGTTGAGACAGCGCCCAAGTCGTTACACCTTTCGTGCGGGTCGGAACTTACCCGACAAGGAATTTCGCTACCTTAGGACCGTTATAGTTACGGCCGCCGTTCACTGGGGCTTCAGTTCGCTGCTTTGGATTACTCCTAACACCTCCCCTTAACCTTCCAGCACTGGGCAGGTATCAGCCCCTATACATCAGCTTACGCTTTAGCAGAGACCTATGTTTTTGTTAAACAGTCGCTTGGGCCAATTTTGTGCCACCCGCATAAGCGGGCACCCCTTATCCCTAAGTTACGGGGTTAGATTGCCGAGTTCCTTAACGAGGGTTCTCTCGATCACCTTGGGACTTTTATCCCCACCTACCAGAGTCGGTTTGCGGTACGGGCACTCTCACTTCAATGGCAACGAAGCTTTTCTAGACGGCTCGGGACCAGCTGAGTCATCTTGAGTTTCCCCTCAACTTCCCCCTACCTTCAGCTAAATATCCGGAGTGGATTTACCTGCCCCGGCATCACCTAGAGTAGGGAACGCACCATGTCCGCTAGGCACGCTCAACCTGCCCCTCCGTGTCCCTCCTTTGCCTCCATAAGAGTGGTACGGGAATAATAACCCGTTGTCCATCGCCTACGCCTTTCGGCCTCGGCTTAGGCCCGACTAACCCTACGCGGATTAACCTTCCGTAGGAAACCTCAGGTATTCGGTGGGTGTGTTTCTCACACACCTTACGCTACTCATGCCGACATTCTCACTTCCCTAAGCTCCACCACTACTTACATAGCAGCTTCACTGCCAAGGGAACGCTCCCCTACCCCCCCCGATATAATCGGAGAGCCATAGCTTCGGTGACAGGCTTAAGCCCCGCTAAATTGTCGGCGCAGAACCACTAAACCAGTGAGCTATTACGCATTCTTTAAAGGGTGGCTGCTTCTAAGCCAACCTCCTGGCTGTCTCTGCAATTTTACTTCCTTTACCACTTAGCCTGCTCTTAGGGACCTTAGCTGATGGTCTGGGCTGTTTCCCTCTCGACTACGGAGCTTATCCCCCATAGTCTCACTCCCAGGTTCTTGGTTAATGGCATTCGCAGTTTGGTTGGAGTTGGTAAGATGTTATCCCCCTAGTCCATCCAGAGCCCTACCTCCATTAACTATCACCTGAGGCTGCACCTCAATGCATTTCGGGGAGAACCAGCTATCACCGGGTTCGATTGGCATTTCACCTCTACCCACAGCTCCTCCGACAACTTTGCAACGTTGACCAGTTCGGGCCTTCACTTCGATATTATCGAAGCTGCACCCTGGCC
The DNA here is from genome assembly GCA_028710655.1 of Dehalococcoidales bacterium. The sequence goes on along the minus strand of JAQTTS010000221.1, from coordinate 2,443 downwards.
ATGGGTAGCTCACCCGGCTTCGGGTCTAATCCATGCGACCATATACGCCCTATTAAGACTCGCTTTCGCTATGGCTCCGCAACGACAGTTGCTTAACCAGCCACATAGATTAACTCGCCGGCTCATTCTTCAATAGGCACGCCATCACCCGCCTTGCGACGAGCTCTGACTGCTTGTAGGCACACAGTTTCAGGTCTATTTCACTCCCCTCTCGGGGTACTTTTCACCTTTCCCTCACGGTACTAGTTCACTATCGGTCACCAAGGGTATTTAGCCTTGCCCTGTGGTCAGGGCGGATTCCCACAAGATTTCTCGTGTCCCGTGGTACTCAAGGACAGGTAAGGAGCTTAGACCTTTCGTTTACAGGACTATCACCCTCTGTGGTGGCCCTTTCCAGGGACCTTCAACTAGGGTTCAGTTTGTAACTCCTTGACCTATTTCAGATTCGGTCATACCTGCCTTACAACCCCCTGCAAGCATTGGCTCTGAAACCACTTGGCTTACAGAGTTTAGGCTTATCCCCTTTCGTTCGCCACTACTCAGGGAATAATTTCCTTTCCTCAGGGTACTGAGATGTTTCACTTCCCCTGCTTACCTCCACCCAGCCTATGTGTTCAGCTGGGGGTGCCCAGGTTTTACCTGAGCGGGTTGCCCCATTCGGAAATCCCCGGCTAGGCTTGCTAGACAGCTCACCGAGGCTTATCGCAGTCTTGCCACGTCCTTCTTCGGCCCTTGGTGCCAAGGCATCCACTATGTGCCCTTGCCGCTTGACCTGCTTCAGGATTGATATTAGACCTCATATTCAGTTATTTATTCAGTTGTTAAAGTACGGAAGGCAAAAGAAAAGGCCTGGCGGTTTTGCCACCAGACCTCACTGTCTGGCTAAATACCACCAGGGTTTCTGACTATGTCTTCGCCTTCATCATCGCAAAAGTAAGTCTACCACAAGGCTATGCCTTTGTCAACAGGATTTTAATGAATTTTCAGCAAGTTATCCCCTGGAATTCTCCCCTTCCTCACAAACACAGGGGAGCAGGTCACTTCGATGGTTAAGAACCCCACTGATTAGCTGGAATAGGTTTACGGTTGACGGTTTTTACTTGACCTGCCAGTTGTGTGAAGCCTCAAGCGCAGGCTAAACGGCGCTCTCTTTATCATCCTGTAAAATGCGCACGCTATTGCTGCGGCACCGGGGACAGGTTCTCTCTTCCAATTCCTGTTTATCAGCCGGAGGCGGGTTATATTCATAACCGCACCGCAGGCACCTCAATTTTGCTTGTTTTGCCATATAAACCCCTACAGAGTGGTATGGTCATCCTGGCCGGATTTTGTTGCTGAAGCTGATGGTGATTTTTTCTTCCGGCTCTCCTGCTTCTCCAGAATCTTTTTTGTCTTCTCGATTTCCTCTTTTGTAACCCCTTGTCTCATTTTTTCAATCTCGGCCATCACCTGGGCGAACCGCTGGCCCTCGGCGGCGCTCATCCACTCAAGCTGCAGCCTTTCCGGCCTGATGCCAAGCCGTTCCAGCCGGTTCCACAAGCGGTCGATACGGCGCTGCGTAGAGCGATTGGCCCCATTGTAATGGCAGTCGGCGAAGTGACAGCCTGAGACAAGCACTACGGGGACACCGAGCCTGAAGGCATGTAGAATGAGTTTCTCGCTTACCCGTGCGCTGCACATGGTACGGATAACCCGTACACTGGACGGGTACTGGAGGCGGGACGATCCGGCCAGATCGGCAGCGGCATAGGAACACCAGTTACAGGCGAATACCACGGCTTTGTCCTGAGCACTCTCGTCTTCCACCGCCTCAATTTGAGCTATATACTGCCCGTCATCAAAGTGGCGTATGCTTATCGCATCAAACTGGCATTCGGCAGCACATGCGCCACAGCCGGCGCACATCGCCTCGGTGACTTCGGCGGGGGTCTTGTCCTTGCGGCTGGCGGTGATAGCTCCGTACGGGCATACCCTTACACAAACCTCACAGCAGGTGCATTTATCCTTGTCCACGACAGCCTTGGCCGCATCCAGCTTTATCTTGTCTGCGTTCAGGATGACGCCGGCTCTGGCTGCGGCGGCGCTGGCCTGGGTTACGCTGTCCTTGATGTCTTTAGGGCCTTCAACGCAGCCGGCAAGGAAAACGCCCCGCGTCGGGGAATCAACCGGCATCAGTTTGGGATGGCACTCGGCAAGGAAGCCGTCACTTGTCTGGGAAAGGGATAGAACTTTCCTTAACCCTTCGCCGTCCTGCCTTGGCTCCAGTCCAACTGCCAGCACCACCATATCAAGCTCATATTCTTCTGCGCGTCCGGCAGTGGTATTCTCTACCCTGACCCGGAGATTTCCGGTAGCCGGGTCTTCTTCAATATAGCCCGGTAAGCCGCGTATGTATCTCACCCCTGCCTGTTTGCTGCGGTTGTACAGCTCCTCAAAGCCCTTG
>JAQTTS010000220.1 GCA_028710655.1 Dehalococcoidales bacterium | reverse complement strand
CACGTTGAATACTAACCTAAGCGAGCTTATTACTTTGATACTGGCCCTTGTGTTCGTAGGCGTATCGCCCTTGCTGGCAGTCCAGATTCTCTGGATCAATCTAGTAACAGATACAGCCGGCGATATTCCTCTCGGTATGGAACCAAAATCTGGTGATGAACTAAGGCAACCACCGCGTCATCCAAAAGTAGGCCTTATTTATCCTGGTCTAATTGCGCGGACAATGGTGATGGCAGTTATGATAGGTCTGGGTACCTTCCTGATTTTCCGTTGGGCCGAGGCGAGAATGAGTATTGAAGAAGCCCGGACACTGGCTTTCTGCACCCTGGTCGCTTTTGAATGGTTCATGGCTTTCAGTGCCCGCTCCGATGAACATACCGTATTCAAGCTGGGGGTTTTCCGTAACCGTGCCCTGGTATTATCTATCGGGATAGCTGTGGCTTTACAGATCATAGTAGTCTATGTACCCTTCATGCAGGTAGCCTTCAGTACTGCGCCTCTATCGCTGAGTCAGTGGGGAATTGTGGCACTGGCGGCTGGAGCGCTATTTACTATTGAGGAAGTCCGAAAGGCTCTTTTTCCGAAACTATACAGCTTTGGCAAGTACAAGCCAGCCAAGCGCGATTGAAACCAACAGTTAATGCGCTATCCGAAGGTATTTTCCAGTACAAAACGAGGGGATAGTATCGATTTCATTGCATATACCTACTCTCGCAGCGAGTAAGGTTTCAAATAACACAATAGCTTACATTGTTACTATTGTTACCTTCACTGCACTTTACTGACTTTTGTTCAACAGCTTCCCACTTTTTAACTGCTTATTTGAAATATGCAAGCTAATGCCTTAATCTTGAGACTATATGGATATCCCTTTTTCAAGATGGCATTCCGCTATCGAAAAGCGAAGGTCACGCCGGCGCTTTGATACAAACCGTCCCATCGAACGAGATAAGCTGTCGGCTCTTGATACCGCATGTAAACAGTTCACGCCATTTCCCGCTGCCAGAGCGTATCTTGTGACCGATCCGGTAAAAGGCGTTTTCAAAGGTATTGTGGGCAGCTATGGCAAGATTAAGGGCGCCCCTGCATTTATTGCCTTTATCGGGAATATGGACAGCCCTTCCGTTCAAGAAGAAGCAGGCTATACCGGAGAGGGGATTATTCTGGAGGCAACTGCCCTAGGGTTGAATACCTGCTGGGTTGCCGGATTCTTCAGAAATGAGGTTGTGGCTTCACTGATCGAAATCAAGAGCAACGAACGGGTCCTGGCTGTGACCCCGGTGGGTTATTCACCCGGCGTTGAATCACTGGAAGAGAAACTGATGACTTTTTTCGGGCGCACTCACCGGCACCTGCCGGTTTCCAGGCTGGTAAGCAAACCGGATCGAGATGACTTGCCTGAGTGGATAAAAGCATCCCTCGAGGCCGCCAGGCTTGCTCCTTCTGCGGTTAACCGCCAGCCCTGGGGTTTCGATATCGCCGAAGACAGCATAACCGTTTACGTAAGAACCGACGGCCGGGAATTTGCCGTTTCAAAGCGGCTCGAATGCGGCATTGCCATGTTACATCTTGAGGTGGCGGCGATGAGTTACGGGGTAAGAGGGCGATGGCAGTTCCTGGAAGCTCCACAGGTAGCCAGGTTCAGACACGGGCAAAAGGGATAACAATCGAGAGGCGACAGACGTTGGCGAAGATAGTGTTAGACCTGCATGATATTTATAATAAGGGCTATCAGATCGATGCAGAACTAAACCGTGTCATAGAGGAAGCCATCGAAAAGAAGATCGCCCTGGTTGAGATTATCCCCGGCAAGGGGTCGGGTCAACTGAAAAAACGCACCCTACGATTCCTGGCCAGACCGGAAATCAAGGGGCTCTATCACCGGGTTGAAAAAGACGACAAGAATTTCGGAAGGATTTTTGTACACTTCAGACATTAGGCTGCAAGCATTACACATTGGCTTGCGGTGTGGTTCCCTACCGGAATATCTTAATCGAACATTCCCCGGGTTTGGTTAGCCCTACCCGACAGCAGCGATAAAAACTCACGGATTGCATCCTTTCAGAGCGCCACTTTAGAGCACAGCGCTTCGAGAACCCGGCGCATCTCCCGCGCCGTTGTTTTAGCTCCTACCTCCAAACGCAGCACAGGCACCCCGCGCGCACCGTAATACTCCAGCAGCGGCAGGGTCCTCTGCCGGAAGACCTCGATCCGCCGCCTTACCTCTGCCAGCGTGTCATCGGCACGCTCACCGCGGTCGCCACCGCTATTGGTACGCACCCTCTCCCAAGCGACTTCGGGAGCACACTCGAGACTCACCAGCGCCCGCATATCGACCACCGCCTCCATCGCCCCCGCCTGCCCAACATGCCGCGGCAGTCCGTTCAGCACGACAACCGCAGCGGCATCCGCGTTCCGTTCGGCGATAAAACCGGCCAGCAGCTTCCCGGCGATAGGAAAGTGCTCATCCTCCAGCAGAGCGCCGGCTTCAAGCAGCTCCCCGACCAGCCCACGCTCATCATGCGTCAACCGGCCGGACCACTTCCCCAGGGATGCCCGCAGCTCCCTGCCGAAATCGAAGTGTAGACACCGTCTGCCCCATAGTCCCTCTACCTCCAGCAAATCCCCGAGGGGGGTTTTGCCGCAGCCGGTCGGCCCGACCAGCAGAACCGCCTTCCACTTTATGTCAAACGTATCCAAGATATCCCCTGCGTAATAATATGTAAAGGTTACCCGGCCGTCAATTACCCGCCGGGTATTGACAATAGAACCGGCTGCGGATATGCTAATTCATCAGGAAAGCAAACAAAAATCAGGAGGCTACGGCCATGGAAAGAACCTGGAAACCGACCACGGCAGGTGTGCTGACCATTATTGCCGGCGGTCTCGGCATCTGCGCCGGTTCACTGATAGTGCTTCTTGCCATCCCTCTGGGGCTGGGCGGTGCCTTGGCGGAGGCTTTCTCAGGGCTGGACATAGTAGGCGGGCTCCTCTACGGCTTCAGCGGATTAATCGGAATGATCGGGGCCGGTATGATCGGCCTGGGGGCGGTCGCCGTCGCCGGGGGCATCTATGCGCTCAAGAGAAGGCTGTGGAACTTTGCCCTCGCCGGTGCCATTCTGGCCGCCATCTGCAGCATTCCTCTGGGCGTTCTGGCCATCATATTCGTGTCAATCGGCAAGAAGGAGTTCGATCAAGCCGGAAAATAGATGGTATGTGACCGGGGCTTAAGAACCGCTTGATATCCTCAACGTCTGCCGGCCCCACGGGCCGGCGGCTCTACCCTCAGCCACCCTTGACTTCGATCTCCAGCGACTCTTCCACCTCGCCACCTATACCGTCACTGACATAAACGGTGATGGTATAGGTACCCAGCTCCTCGGGCGCAACCCACGACACAAACGGACCTTCTCCCGTTATCTCACCGCCGGTTGCCGACCACCGGTAGGTCAGCTCATCGCCGTCCGCGTCGTAGGCAAGACAGTCAATTGCCACCGGGGTGCTTTTCTTACACCCGGTGTCGGCAGCCTCAAAGCTGACAATAACAGGGTCGTTACCGGGCGCGACACCCAGAGTAATCGTCATGGCCGACCGGCCGCCCCTGCCGTCCGTCACGACGACGGTAATAGTATAAGCGCCGGGGGTAAGCGGGGCGGTCCAGGTAATCTCGGAACCCTCACCGGGGATATTTCCTTCAGAGACGAACCATTGATACTGCAGCTCATCTCCATCCGGGTCGGAGGCAACCGCAGCTATCGTAGAGCTCTGTCCCAGAGAAAGCATGTTGGCATCAGCATAAAGGCCGCTTACTACCGGGTCATTGTTCTCGGTAGCACAGCCGTAGCAACAGGCTATGCCGAAGACAGACAGGGCTGCAATAATCCATACCATTTTAGCGCGCTTTGCTTTCATCATAGGTCAATACTTTCCTTATGTAGACAATAATGATAATAATACTATCACACTATACTACACCGCAACAAACCGGTTCAAGCCGGGTCAACAAGGGGGGCAGACGGCCCGCTAGACCAGCTTAAGCGCCTCCTCCTGGACCTGAAGCAACTGCCGGATGCCCTTTTCCGCCAGAGTGATCAGGGAGTCGACAGCCTCCCTGGGAAAGGGCTTGCCTTCCGCCGTCCCCTGAATCTCAACAAACTCACCCTTACCCGTCATGACCACATTAAAGTCCACCGCCGCACTGGAGTCTTCGTCGTAGCACAGGTCGAGCATCATATTGCTGTGAATGATGCCGACGCTGGTAGCGG
>JAQTTS010000219.1 GCA_028710655.1 Dehalococcoidales bacterium | reverse complement strand
ATACCGCCATACCCGCCGAAATAGAGGGTAAGCCGATGAAAGTCAGAATTGACGGCAACTACCTCGTTCAAGCCCTGAAAGCCTGCGGGGGAATGGTGGAGCTAAAGCTCACTACCAGCTATCAGCCGACACTCTTTACTGCTAACGGCTATAAGCTGGTGGTAATGCCAATGCTCTCCAGTGAGAGCACCGCCGATATGAAGCGGGATAAAGAGGCAAAAGAAGCCGAAGCGGAAGCGAAGCCCACCGAGACAACCGAAGCGGTAACGCCCGCCGAAGTCAGCCCGCCAACTGAAGCCGAGCCTACCGAACCAACCGAGCCAGTCGCCGATAAGCCGAAGCGAAAGCATAAGGCGAAAGAACCAGTCGCCGTATAAGCCTGAACTGAACGCTTGAACTCAGAAAACAGCCACGCATAAGAAGGCGGGGATGACCCGCCTTTTTGTGCTTATTTTTTGTAGAGGGGTATTCCTGTCCTCAATGCGGGGCGGGAATACCCCTTTTTTCGTGCCAATTTCAGGGCAAGAAAGGAGGCATCGTGAACAGGGAACGCTTGACCGCCTGCCTCAAACCTGAGCACAGACAGGCGGGTTTCTACCTTGAGGATGACGAGGATTTCCTCTACCTCAAGAGGACGGATAAGGTCGTAGCCGTCTGGAACGCTACCAAAGCCACCAAAGAGGCTGTGCTTGCCGAGACCGACAGGCAGATGACGGAAGCCAGCCGATAAGGGGGAAGTATGTTATATCCATGCCCGAACAGGCGTAAGTGCTACTGGCTTTGCCCAGATTGTCTCAAAGGGCGAAGCCAGTGCTCAACCAAATGTCCAGATTACCTTTCCGTAGCCCAAGCCGAAAGAGCCGAGCGGCAAAAGCACAATGCCGCCGTAGAGCTTTCGGTGATACGGGACTCTGGAACAAGCTACACCCACAAGCAATAACCAAATAGTGAAGCGAGGGGCTTCCGCCCCTCACGTAGAGGGGTTGGGAAGTATAGGATACCCGACCCCTCTCTTTTTGCACGAAAAGGCTCTCAGTTTCAAGAAGAGCAAATAAAGGAGGTGATTTTAGATGCCAGAAGAAAACGGCAAAGAGGTTGTATTTATCCTCACTCGGGAAGATGTCAATGAATGTGCCGGTGAGATGGGTATTCCCCAGGAAGCCATTACCGATGATGTCTTTTACCAGGTGAAGAAGGGTGTCGAGTGGGGATTGGAATGCTGGTCAGAAGTCATGAAAGAGGCAATCAACATGGCTCTCAAATCCTAACCCATTCACTCTGACGCCCAGTCCTTCAGCCGATGGATTAGGCGTCAGGAATGAGCGGGTTAGACCGCCCAAATTTGAAAGGGCTATTCATGCCCTGAAAGGAGGTGAATCATGCCTATCAAATGGAGTCCGCTGAGGGTCACTGAGGCAATGGACATGGTGGAGGAGTTTATCAATCAGGCTTCCGAGCCTCTGGAACAGGCGAAGCTCGTGGCCATTGAAGCCAGGAAGATTGCCAACCTGCCCCAGTACGTTGACCAGCACCTATCCCGCCTTATCAGCGAAATCGAGCGGGTAACCGGCGGTGAGGTTCGCTGGAATAACGAGCCTAACGAGGGGTCTATCAAGTCCGCCATCAGCTCCGTCCGCAATGCCATTCCTGAAGGCGCCATTGAGGAAGAGCAACAAGCGGAAGAGGCCAAAGCCAAGTATGGCAGGCAAATGATGCTCGCAGGTTAGCCTCGTGCCAAATCTGAAAGGGATAACCATGCTTTGAAAGGAGGTGTTTTTGTGTCCATTTCAACCCAGATGAACCTCTTCCAGGAAGCTAAGGTAGAGGTCACCAAGCCAGAGCCAAAGACTCCGGTTCGGGTAGGTAGCAGGATAGCCGAAATCCCGCTCCGCAAGAAGCGGAAGGAAGCCCTGGAGAAGCTGATGCCCATCCTCGACCAGCTTGAAGGGAAGGATGTCTACATCGGCAGTTACTTTAGCTCTCACAACCACTTCTGGATTAACCACTTGAAGCTGGGAAGGCTGAAGGTGCAGAAGATTTCGGGCGGTGACAAGCTCCCCTCGGTAATCGTTCTCTGGGGAAGCCGTGATGCCAGCGTCCGCATCTTCACCGACCAACTCGTAGCCGTCCGTGAGCAGGAATATCAGGGCTATACCCTGTGGCTCCTGGATTTCTGGAACGGCTTTGGTGAGCATCCGATTGACCCCTACCGACCGACAGGCTACGTCAGCCTGGATATTGCCCGCTTCAAGGATTAAAGGCGAAGGGAATCACCCTTTCGCGAAAGGGATACCTATGCCCAAAAAGGAGGTAAAAACCATAGACGCATTATTCGTAATCAATCCTGTCTTTTCTACCGGCCAGATTGTCGCCAGCCGGGGAGTGTATGACCTGGCTTGCCAGAATCCTGACTTTGCCAAATTCATCCAGAAGTCCCTTAGCCGCCACGTCAAAGGCGACTGGGGCGATGTGGATGATGAGGACAAAGAGACCAATGATTGCGCACTCAAAGAGGGGACCCGGCTGCTGTCAGCCTATAACGATGACCGCTTCCCCAAGAACGGCGTTGCCACCATCTGGATAATCACCGAGGCCGACAGGTCGGCAACTACCATTCTCTTCCCCGACGAGTATTAACCCATTGACTCTGATGCCTGGCTTCGGCGAGGCGTCAGGGATGAGTGGGCTAGCACTCAAATCTATAGGGCTACCCATGCCCGAAAGGAGGTGATGTGAAGGATTAATCACTCAATAAAGTGAGTACATGCTCGGAAAACTGAATAGAAAGGAAGTGAACCAGATGGCTCGGAGAAGCATCTGGAAGGGGGCCATTTCCTTTGGCATGGTGGCCATCCCTTCCAAGCTCTACTCCGCAACCGAGGACATCGACATCAGCCTGCACCAGTACCACAAAGAGTGCGGCAGCCGTATCTCCATGCCCAAATACTGCGGCACCTGCCAGAAGATGCTGACTACTGCCGACATTACCCGAGGCTATGAGGTGGGCGATAGCTACGTGCCTTTGACGGATGCTGACTTCCAGAGCTTGCCCCTCAAATCAGTAAAGACCATCGAGGTGGTTGAGTTCGTGGATGAAAGCCAGATAGACCTAAGGTGCTACGACAAGCCCTACTTCCTGGCTTCGGATGAAGGCGGGTATAAGGCTTACAAGCTCTTTGTGCAGGCAATGGCTGAGGCAAAGCTGGTAGCGGTCGCCAAGCTCGCTTACCGCGAAAAGGAACGCCTGTCCGTGGTGCGTCCCTACCAGGGCGTCATGATGCTCCAGACTTTACGTTACGCCGAGGAGCTAAAGGACTTTGCCGACCTGAGACCGGTGGAGTATCCCGTTAGCGACAAGGAGCTGAACCTGGCTGTATCCCTGGTCAAGGCAATGGCGGTCCCCCAGTTTGACCTGACGAAGTACCACGATGAGTACCGCCAGGCGCTGGAAAAGCTGATTGAAGCCAAGATTGCCGGTGAAGCCCTGCCTGTTGCCCAGGAAGCCCCAGTTCCCGTGTCCGATGTTGCGGATGCCCTGCTTGCCAGCTTGAAGCTGGTAGAAGCGAAGCGGTAAATAGCCGCTCGATACCCTGAGCCTGAGAGCGATTTCAGGCTCAGGCATGGGGCGGTTATCAAAGGGATACTCATGCCTAAATTTCGCCCTGAAAGGAGGTGATATTGTGCCTAAAGAAGTAACCGTAGAGCAGGCGGAGATAGAGGTGGCCGGGTCCAAGTTTACCGTTACCTACATACCCACCGCGACATCGGGATGCTGGTATACCATCCATGACGCCTGCGAAATCTGGGGAGCCGTGGCCATTGACCTTAACGGTGAGGTTGTTGGCTAGCGGAATCCGCCGAAAGAGGAGTTTCGGAAGCCAATTGAGGAAGCCATTAAAAAGGAGTTCGGAATACCCGAACTCGAAGGAGGAGAAGAAAACGATAAAACCACAGCTAGCCCAGACAGCCAGTAAGCCGTTTGACCACAAGGGCTGGCTTTTTGAGCTGAAGCTGGACGGGGTAAGGTGTATCGCCTACCTGGATAATGGGACTCGCTTGCAGGCGAGGAGCGGACAGGATATTACTGCCCAATTCCCGGAGCTCGGGGAACTTCACCGCCAGGTAGTGAAGCCATGCATCCTGGATGGAGAGATTATCTGTGCCACTTTCAACCAGGTGCAGCACCGCACCCACCGAACCAAGCCCCTGGACATCAGGGTAGCCCAAAGGCTTTACCCGGCCCGCTTTTACGCCTTTGACCTATTGGAGGTTAACCA
>JAQTTS010000218.1 GCA_028710655.1 Dehalococcoidales bacterium | reverse complement strand
TTGCCAGATGGCTAAACTGGCTAAAGAAGCTATATTCGGATCTACTGTGGGTGTGGAAACCCTGTTTAAACCGGGAGTGGGTATCACTTCCGAAGAAATTGTCGCTAAAGTTAAAGGTCTAAAGTAGGGAAAGGAGGCAGTAATTATGATAAACGCGGAACCAAAAATGCCAAGAAGCTGGCGGTTGGAATCCAAACCTCATAAATTTTGCCCTGGCTGTGGCCACGGATTAGTGCTCAAGGCTTTAGGCGAGGCAATTGACGAACTGGGAATCCAGGACAAAGTGGCTTTTGGTTGTGATATAGGTTGTTCACTGCTGGCCTGGGACTTTTTCAATGTTGATTCGGTGCAAACCCATCATGGGCGGACTACTCCGGTCATGACCGGAGTAAAAAGAGCCAACCCGGATGTGATATGTATTGCCTATATGGGTGATGGAGGCGGCTATGCAATAGGATCACAACATATTGTCAATGCGGCAGCCCGGAATGAAAGAATTACGGCTATCCTTGCTAACAACTGTAATTATGCGATGACAGGAGGCCAGATGGCGCCGACAACCTTGCCGGGCATGAAGACCGAGACAACTCCATACGGCAGGGATGTTGAATTAACCGGGTATCCGACCCAGGGGCCGGAGATGGTGGCCGCCATTGCCCGGGAAGGATCATATGTAGCCCGGGGTACCATTGCTAATCTCAAACAGTTAAAAGGGTATCTCAAAAAAGCGCTTGAAAATCAAATGGCCGGTAAAGGGTTTTCTTTTGTGGAGGCGCTCTCCAGTTGTCCCACTAACTGGCGCACCAATGCGAAGGATACCTGGGCTTTTGTTGAGCAGGAGATGCCCAAATACTTTAAAGTAGGCGAAATTAAAAATTTGGCTGTAAAGGAGGGCGAATAATTATGGCCAAAACCTGGAAAATCGCCCTCGCCGGCGAAGGTGGACAAGGTGTCCAGTCGGTAGCGCAGATAATTGCTGAGGCAGCCAATGAAGAGGGCCGTGAAGCCCTGTATATTCCAAATTTCGGCGTGGAGCAAAGAGGTGGGGTTTCCATAGCCTTTCTGCAAATTGGGGACAGCCATATTGGTTCCCCCAAGTTTCAAAAAGGTGATATAGTTGTGGCTTTGAGTGACCGCGCGGTCAGAAGGACCCGTCAATATGTGGATGAAAACACTACTTTTGTTTACGATTCTTCGATTGAAGGGATAGCGAATGACCTGCCCAAAAACGCCGGTCGGGTTTTGGCTATTCCGGCCATTAATATTTCCAAAAGCGAGCTGCATCCCCGGGTGTTTAATATTTTAATTATGGGCGCGGTGATCAAAGCTACCGGAGTAGTATCTGAAGCAGAAGCTAAAGCAGCTATCGAAAAGAAATTAGGATATAAGTTTGAGCAGCGCCCGGAATTGAGAGAGCTGAATTATCGAGCTATAACCCGCGGAATGGAACTTGTTGGGGATGCCCAGTAAAAAGGAGGTAAGATGACTAATGAATTTAGCATATAAGGCGTTCTCCTTTGAGGGAGAGAAGGGTTCCTGGAGGGTTTTCCCCGCTCTATGCAAGGGTTGTGGGCTATGCAAGGAAAAGTGTCCCAAGGATTGCCTGAAATGGTCCGACAATTTGGGCGTATACGGAACCCCTTCCATTGAACCGGACATGGATAAGTGTATAGCGTGTGGAATTTGCGCGAATGTATGCCCGGATTGCGCTATCGCAGTCGAAAAGAAGAAAAGGTAGGCTAGTAAATCGGCAATAACCGTAACAATGGGGATAAAATCGTCCATCGGTTCTTGGTTCTGCGGTGCAGCAGTTACCGACCGATGGACGATTCTAACTTGTTATTCCAGCTTAATACTTACCAAGTGGAGTATTACGAAATAGAGTTGGTAGACTTTAAAGACAGGCTCTAAAAGATGGAGAAAAATATTGACAAAAGGCTTATTAGTATGCTATATTAGTCAATGTCGGCGTCTTCCTAGATTACCATAAAGAACCTGTTGACGGTAGAAGGGGCAAGTGGTAAGCTAGAGTTCCGCGCCGGGAAGAAGCCGGCGGAAGCAATCGGCCGTCAGGCCGGAATTGGTCTTTGAAAACTGAACAGTAGAGAGATGGTTGTTTAAAACAATCAACTCAAAGAATTAGACCTCGTCTAAAGAATTGAGTAATTCCGAAACAACAACAAAGAGAGAGCCAATCAAGCGAACTCTGAAGAAGAATAGTGGTGAGAGCCGCTAAAGATATTCAAGGAGAGTTTGATCCTGGCTCAGGACGAACGCTGGCGGCGTGCTTAACACATGCAAGTCGAACGGTCCGGCACTCAACACTGAGTGTTCAGTAGGTTGATGACAGCAAAGACAGCGTGGGGCGAACGAAGAGAGCGCCCACGCATATTAAGTGCTAACACAAGCTGAATGTTGAGTGTTGAGTGGTGGATAGTGGCGGACGGGTGAGTAACGCGTAGGCAATCTACCCGTAAGTGGGGGATAACACCGGGAAACCGGCGCTAATACCGCATAACATCACTGGGCTGCATGGCCTGGTGATCGAAGGAGAAATCCGCTTACGGATGAGCCTGCGTCTGATTAGCTAGTTGGCAGGGTAACGGCCTACCAAGGCGACGATCAGTAGCCGGCCTGAGAGGGTGGACGGCCACACTGGAACTGAGACACGGTCCAGACTCCTACGGGAGGCAGCAGTGGGGAATCTTCCGCAATGGGCGCAAGCCTGACGGAGCAACGCCGCGTGAGTGAGGAAGGCCTTCGGGTTGTAAAACTCTGTCTTCAGGGAAGAAACAAATGACGGTACCTGAGGAGGAAGCCACGGCTAACTACGTGCCAGCAGCCGCGGTAATACGTAGGTGGCAAGCGTTGTCCGGAATTACTGGGCGTAAAGAGCGCGTAGGTGGGGATTCAAGTCAGGAGTGTAAACTATCGGCTCAACCGGCAGCTTGCTCTTGAAACTGGATTTCTTGAGGGTATGAGAGGGAAGCGGAATTCCTAGTGTAGCGGTGAAATGCGTAGATATTAGGAGGAACACCAGTGGCGAAGGCGGCTTTCTGGCATACAACTGACACTGAGGCGCGAAAGCGTGGGGAGCGAACGGGATTAGATACCCCGGTAGTCCACGCCGTAAACGATGGGCACTAGGTGTAGGAGGTATCGACCCCTTCTGTGCCGTAGTTAACACAATAAGTGCCCCGCCTGGGGAGTACGGCCGCAAGGTTGAAACTCAAAGGAATTGACGGGGGCCCGCACAAGCGGTGGAGTATGTGGTTTAATTCGACGCAACGCGAAGAACCTTACCAGGGTTTGACATCCCTCGCCAGGCTGTGAAAGCAGTTGTTCCGGCTTCGGTCGGACGAGGAGACAGGTGGTGCATGGTTGTCGTCAGCTCGTGTCGTGAGATGTTGGGTTAAGTCCCGCAACGAGCGCAACCCCTATCCTTAGTTGCCATCAGGTAAAGCTGGGCACTCTAGAGAGACTGCCGGTGACAAACCGGAGGAAGGTGGGGATGACGTCAAATCATCATGCCCCTTATGTCCTGGGCTACACACGTACTACAATGGCCGGTACAAAGGGCGGCGAAGGGGCGACCCGGAGCAAATCCCAGCAAAGCCGGTCCCAGTTCGGATTGTAGTCTGCAACTCGACTACATGAAGGCGGAATCGCTAGTAATCGCAGGTCAGCATACTGTGGTGAATACGTTCCCGGGCCTTGTACACACCGCCCGTCACACCACGAAAGTCGACAACACCCGAAGCCGGTGGGCTAACCCGTAAGGGAGGCAGCCGTCGAAGGTGGGGCCGATGATTGGGGTGAAGTCGTAACAAGGTAGCCGTATCGGAAGGTGCGGCTGGATCACCTCCTTTCTAAGGAGACTAACCTCTGGCGGATAGCTGGAGGGAGGCGGTTCAGATGCAAGCATGGCGCGGAACCGGATTTACCGGTGGCCAAGACATACTGGAGGTACGTCGAGGTTAGCGGTAAATCCGGTAACAAAACCAAGCAAAGCATATCAACCGCCGACATCCTAGGTCGGTCGACCATCTCTCTCAGACTGTTTAGTTTTGAAGGACCACCTTTCAAAAGAAAAGGTAGTTCTTCAACCTGTTCTTTGAAAACTTCACAGAGGAAACAGTAAGTTAAACAAGCCGAGCGCGCCCTTCTTAAACTTTAAAAGTGAGAGAAGCGGCAAGCAAAAAGGTGAGGATTAGCAGGAGCGAGCATGGCCAGGAAGCCGGCCCGACGACACCGGAGACATACTTAAGTATATCGAGG
>JAQTTS010000217.1 GCA_028710655.1 Dehalococcoidales bacterium | reverse complement strand
AGCACCGTTACTGTCAAACAGTACGGTATTAATGAAGGTGGTAAGGTTATTGTTCTCGAGGAACTGTCTTACCGCACCGGAGCTATCGCCGACGTTAATCGCAAGTATTACCAGTCCGTTCCCCTGCATTTCACTATACACCTGATGCAAGTAGGGTATCTCGGTACGGCAGGGAGGACAGCCGGTATACCAGAAGTTGATCAGTATCGGGCTGCCTTTGAAGGCACTCAGAGATACGAACTCACCATCCGCGTTGGGCAGTTCAAAGCCGGGTGCTTCCCTGCCCACTACCGTCGCGTCAGTTGGGGAACAACCGGATATCAGTAGCCCCAGACTGAGAGGGGCCAGTATTACTGTCAGCATTATTCTTGGTAGCCTGCTCAATTTTGGTCTCCTGTTTATCATTTAATTCTACTACTAAACTGCTCCGGTTAACAAAGTAAGCCTGCCCGTTGTGACCAGTATTCCCAGGACTATAAGCACGGCGCCGCTGGTAATATATACTGCTCTGGAGTGACGTTGTATGCGCTTAAGCAGCGGTGTTATCCGGTTGAAGGCAGCTCCGATTATCAGAAATGGTATTCCCAGGCCGAGGGAGTATATCGCTAGCAGATAAGCGCCGCGCCAGGCGGTGGCCGAAGCTGCGGCGAGCATTAAGATGCCTCCCAGTATGTAGGTGGCACAGGTCATCGAAGCCATTGAGAATATGGCGCCGGTGGCGAAGGAGCGCATGTAACCGGTCTTAGTACTTTGAGACGGGGTGAGCCGCTTCTGGAAATTTAGTTGCGGTACCTTCTGGGATAGCAGAAAGAGTGCCCCGAAGACTATCAGTAGTATGCCGGCCACCTGTTTGATTAGTAAAAAGTTGATGCTGATGGCAAAACCGGCCAGACCGGCCCCGGCCCCCAGTCCGATGAATACTGCGCTAAAACCGGCGACGAAAGTGAGGGAGTGAAGAAATATCCGGGCATTCTTTTTATCGGCCCCGGGCTCAAGAATTTCCGGGCCGGCTAGGATGGCCATATATATCGGGGCCAGGGGTAGCACACAGGGCAGCAGGAAGGAGGTCAGCCCGGCGACAAAGGCGGCTATTACTGATATATTTTCCATTTGTATATAATATCATAACGTGTATACCGTATATCAAAACGGGCGTTTCCGGATAGGCTAGTGATGCCACACTGGAAATAGTCTTTCCGGCATTGTTAGAATGTAGAAGGGGAAAGTATGAGGCCGTTAAGCTATACTCAAGTTACTACCTACCAGAGCTGTCCACTGCTTTATCGGCTGCGGTATATCGATGGCTTGCAGCCGTAGGATAAGGGATATTTTAGCTTTGGTTCAGTCCTTCATCTGTGCGCTGAGCATTTCTTCAGGGTCAAAGTGCCCCCGCCACCGTCGCTGGATGAGCTGCTCGACTATTATCAGCAAAACTGGATTTCTGAAGGGTATCAATCCGCTGAGGAAGCAGAGAATTATCGGGCCTATGGCAGAGAGATACTGACCGGGTTCTGGAAAGTTCACAGCACTGATTTCAGGATGCCACTGGCTATCGAGAAGATGTTTTATATCGATATCGATGGCATCAAGCTGAGAGGCTTTATTGATCGGGTGGATAAACTGGATAGCGGCGGCTTGTCCATCGTTGATTACAAGTCGAACCACGAGTTGTTTTCCAGCGAATACCTGCGCAGTAACCTACAGCTCACGTTGTATCAACTGGCATCCGAGCAGCTCTGGCATCTTCCGGTGGAGAAGCTAACCCTGTATCATTTAAGGTCGAATACTCCCTGTAGTTGTCGGCCGAGGCAGGACTCGCAGCTTGAGGAATCCAGGCGGTTGGTAGTGGAAGTGGCGGAGAGCATTGCCGGTAACCGGTTTCCTGCTGTCGAAAACCAGTATTGCCCCTGTGATTTTCCGGAGCACTGTCCGTACTATCGTCATCAGTATAGGGGAGACAGCCTTGATTCAAGGCGACAGGCGGCTCTGTCCCGTATTCCTGAAGCTGATCTTGTCGAGAGGTATGTTACCCTGCAGTCCGAGATAAAAGAACTGGGGTCCCGGCTTGAAGAGGTAAGACAGATGATTGTTGAATTTTGTCAGAGAGAGGGTTTAAGCCGGGTCTTTGGTCGGGAGCATGCCGTCACCTGCAAAATGGTTGAGAAGACCGGTTTTAGTGAGGATATGGTCAGGGCATTGCTTGAACCCGAGGGACTGTGGGGTGAGGTATTGAGCTTTGACCAGTCCAGGCTGAGGCAGCTCCTTACCGGTGATAAGTTGGCTGAGAATATCAGACAGAAGCTGAAAGCCTTGAGACAGGTCATATCCACTTATCCCCGGCTTCTTCCTAAAAAACTTACTGATGAAGAGTGACCCGTTGCTGTTTTTTATCGGTAGACTATCAAAAGATGTGGTAGCTGGCTCTCCCCCACTTTCGTGAGTGGGCTTTCTTTAGCCGGTGCAGTCGTCTCTGGAATACTGCTCCAGCGATATCGCCGATGGTCATTATCAGAGCATCCTCTCTGTTATCGGTGTAATAGCTACGGCGGATGTCTATCTGGGTGAAACCGTACTTGTGGTATAGCTTCTGAGCTGCGGTGTTGGAAGCTCTCACTTCCAGAGTGAGGATATGAGCATTCTGCTCGATAGCCAGGTTTATCATAGCTATCAGCAGATGTTCGCCTATGCCCTGACGCTGATAGCTATGTCTCACCGCGATGTTGGTTATATGAGCTTCATCAGCGATCATCCAGAGGCCGGCGAAACCGACGATTTTTTGTTCCTTAGTTTTCTCGGTCGCTGCTCCGTCTCCACAGGCAGTAATATAATGGGCCAGGCTTACCTTAAGCTCACGCTCGTAGTTGGCCGGCGGCCACATAGTAGGGAAGGCTTCACGGTCAATCTCAGTAACCTGGTCAATATCATCATGGCACATACGGCGTATGTAATAAGACAACTCGCTTTCCTCTTTAAGATATGGCTGACTTTCGGGCATTATTGTAGCACATTCCATACTGTCTGATATAAACGGGCCGTTGCAAAGACTATCTTTTTGGGTATCTCATTCGTTATAATCTATGCACAGGATAATACTCGTAAATACCATTGACGAGCGAGGAGTTATCAGGTGCATGATGAGGAGAATCTCGTACAGCGAGCGAAGCAACACGACCAGGAGGCTTTCACACAGTTGTACGAGAAGTACTTTGATAAGATATATCGTTATGTATCTCTTAAGGTAGGGGATAGAATGGAAGCCGAGGATATTACCCAGCAGGTCTTCCTCAAGGCTATTAAGTCCATCTCTTCCTTCAAGTGGAAGGGGTTTCCTTTCTCATCCTGGCTGTTTCGTATTGCCCACAATCAGATCGTTGACTACCTGAGGAAGAAGACGAGGCGGGAGACTGTTGCTCTTGATGATACTCTGCTGGCCAGTGATGATGACCCTCAACTGGTCTTTGAGCGTAAGCTGGACATTGAGCAGCTGGCTCTGGCGACAAAAAAATTGACCCGGGCGCAGCAGGAGGTGATTTCTCTCCGTTTCGCTGGTGATCTGCCGATTGCACAGGTAGCCAAGGTTATGGGTAGGAGTGAAGGGGCAATAAAGGCATTGCAGCATAGCGCTGTAGTAGCTCTACGTAAAGAACTAACTGGAATAGAATAGATGAATAATAATAGAGAATTCGACAACATCTTTGACGATTGCCTGGAGCGGCTGGCTAGGGGCGAGACCGTGATGCATTGTCTTGAGATTTACCCGGAGCAGGCAGAGCAGCTCGAACCGCTATTGCGGACGGCTCAGGTAGCCAGTGAAACGCTGGCGATTCTGCCCCGTCCGGAGTTTAGGGCCAGGGCCAGGTATGAGTTTCAATCGGTGCTTCAGGAAGTGACCACGAAAAAGAGGCTGTCCCTGTTTAATTTGAGGACGCGGTTGGTAACGGCAGTAGTAGCAACCAGCATTATCCTGGTGTCCGGTGGTGGTACCGTGGTAATGGCCAGCGGCAGTATGCCGGACACTCCCCTCTATCAGGTGAAGCTGGCCAGTGAGGAAATGCAGCTGGCGCTAACTCCATCTGATAGCGATAAGGCAGAGGTGTGTGTTATGCAGGCCAGTAGGAGGGTGGATGAGATAGTATATCTGGCTGATAAGGGTGATGCCGATCAGGTTGAAGCGATTGCCGAACGTCTGGATGAATGCTTGGGAACTTTATTGGAGATAGCCTCTGCTGAGAAAGCGGAGGCGGTAGCAGTAGAAGGAGATGCTATTCCCGGAGTGATGATGACGGTGCCGGAAATA
>JAQTTS010000216.1 GCA_028710655.1 Dehalococcoidales bacterium | reverse complement strand
CCAGATCGTTGAGTCGGATTGCCTCCGCTTCCTCTACGGAGAGGCATACCTCTTCGAGCAGCCGGTAGGGTATTCCCACCGGTTTGAAGAAGGTTACCTCGGGTATCGAGCCTACACAGCGCCACTTCGGCATTCTGCCCATGTCTATTCTTATCCCTTAATGTATTTAACCTATGTCCACAATTATCTTTTTATGGACCTATGTTCATTATTATGATATAACTTTATTTGAATAGTGTCAAGAAAGTGCTAAAATGTTGCTGACTTTAAGGAATAGGGAGACAACCATGACAATTGCGGAAAACGTGAAGGCGATTCTGAGCGAGCTGCCGGAGGGGGTGGAACTGGTAGCGGCGGCTAAAACAAGGAGTCCGGAGGAGGTCCTGGAGGCGATTGAGGCGGGGGTGGGGATTATCGGAGAAAACTACCTCCAGGAGGCGGAGCAGGTCTATCGTGTCATCGGTGAGAGGGTGAAATGGCACTTTATCGGCAGCCTGCAGAAAAACAAGGTGGGCAAGGCGGTCAGGCTGTTCGATATGATCGAGACCGTGGACTCTAAGGAGATAGCCGGAGAGATAGATAAGAGGTGTGCCGGTATCGGCAAGGTTATGCCGGTACTGATCGAGATCAACAGCGGCCGGGAGAGCCAGAAAACAGGCCTCTTTCCGGAAGCGGCGATTGAGGTGATCAAAGAGATTTCAAGCTTCCCGAAGTTGAAAATAGAGGGGTTGATGACGATGGGCCCTCTGTGGGGGGACCCGGAAGACTCCCGGCCCTATTTCCGGGAGACGAAGAGACTTTTCGATGAAGTCCGGGGTCTCGGCTTGCCCGGTGTCGAGATGCGCTACCTTTCTATGGGAATGACCAACTCCTACCGGGTTGCCATTGATGAAGGGGCTAATGTCGTCAGAATAGGCACCAGGATATTCGGCGAGCGGAGCTGTTAGCAGCTTTTGCCTTTATCCCGGCCGGTTTTGCCCAGTACTATGGTTGACATAAACTAACCACCGTGAGAAGAAGCGGGTTGCGTTAGCACACTAAAATAGGATGTGTCTAGACGGGCAGCCGCTCGAGACTGTTGGCGATGTCGTTTAAGTCATCAAAGGGCGTGCAGGTGACCTTTCTCTTCCGGAAGTAGGCCAGCAGGTCGCCGGTGGCGAAGATGTGATAGGCCTGCTGTGCCGGGGGGGCGTCGGAGGTGCCGTTGCCGGCGTAGATGACGCGGTAGCCTGATTCCCGGAACATCTTGAGGTGGGCCTCTTTGAAGCCTTCTTCCATCTCTTTGCCTCCTGGTCCCAGGTAGCGGGTCTCGACGCCGTTGGAACCGAATCCGGTCCTGGCGGCGAATACCATGATATTCTCCAGTCCGATGTCCTTGAGTATTGCCTCGATATAGAAGTCCAGGCCGTTGGAGACGATGGCAAACTCTATCCCCTTCCGGCGGCAGCATTCGAGCAGATTGGCTAATCCCGGCCTTAGCTCCGTTTTTTCCTTGACCAGCTTAAGCAGGGTCTCTCTATCCGCTTTAACAGTGGCAAAGGCCAGGGTGTTGAAGCGGCCCACCGATATCTTGCCGTCCTTGTACTCCTGGAACATCCGCCTCCAGCCCTTGTCGCCGAAGGCATCCAGTATCATAAAGCTGATGTCTTCAAGAGTAATGGTACCGTCGAAATCACATTGCAAGAGCGTCTTCATGGTGGTATTACCTATTCCTAAAATGGAGTCTGGACTTGAATTTTGAGCCGGGCAGTCGTATGAGACAGCGGGACCAGGCAAGGCCTTGGCTTTACATTCCCTCCGCCTCAGCTTCGGGCTCGGATCGGTACAGCTTATCCGGGCTTTCGATATGGTCGATGTAGAGCGTCCCGTCCAGGTGGTCGATCTCATGCTCCAGGGCCTGGGCGAGCAGGCCGTTCGCTTTAATCCGGAGCGCCTTTCCCTGACGGTCGAGGCCCTTCACCGTGACCGAGAGCGAGCGCTTAATCTCGCCGCCGTAGCCCGGTACGCTCAGGCAGGCTTCGCTAACCTCTCGTTCCCCGATGCGCTTGACAACTTCAGGGTTGATGATGACAATGGGTTCCTCATCCGGCATCTGGACTACTATCACCCGCAGCGGTACGCCGATCTGGGGCGCCGCCAGCCCCACGCCGTTTGCGTGGTGCATCGTCTCTATCATATCATCGATCAGGCGCTGGACCGATTTATCTATCGAGGGTACTCTCCTCGCTTTCTGCCTGAGCACCGACTCGTTGGGGAGGCAGTGCATTTCACGGATTGACATCGTACTGCGATTGCTCCTTTATCTTGCTGATAGCGAGATTCGACAGCAAAGTCTGGCTGCCGGGACTAATATTAGCAAATTCCGCTTGTTCCTGTCCATTGCTTGGGCGGTAGGGGAATGCCTTTATGCCGTGTCCACGGTGAAGGCGGTGACCTCGTCGATGGAACCGGCATCGCAGAGGAGCATCGCCAGTCGGTCCATACCGAGAGCGGCACCGCTGCATTCGGGAAGATGAGCTACCGCGTCAAGAAATCTCTCGGGCATGGTCCTTTGTTGCCCCGTTTCTTCATGTATCTGTGTTATTGCCTCGGCGAAACGGCTCTCCTGTTCCCGGGCATCTCTTAGCTCGCTATAGACGTTGGCCAGCTCCAGCCCGCCGATGAAGACCTCAGCCCGTTCGGCCACGCTGGGGTCGTCCGGCTTGAGACGGGCCAGCGACGCCATCGCCGCCGGGTAGTCCGTAAGCACGGTAGGTCGGCTGGATGACAGACCGGGGAGCACCTTGGTGACCAGATCGGTGTCAAATCTTAAGGGGTCGAGTTCAGCGACGGGGTTCCATCCGGCAGCCTCGAGAAAGCCTTCTCGGACTGTTACTCTAGGCCAAGGCAGGCTGATATCGATATCCTGGCCCTGGTATTTGATCCTGCTGCCAAGTCCCAGCCTGCCGGCCAGTGTCGCTACGAGCTGTTCCGTATCCCCGACCATTTGCCGGTAATCGGCGCCGGCGCAGTACCACTCCAGCATGGTAAATTCCGGGTTATGCCACCGGCCGCGCTCGCTGCTGCGGAAGCAGTGGCCGATCTGGAACAGCCTGTCGTATCCGGCCGCCATCATCCGCTTCATATGGAGCTCGGGCGATGTGGACAGGAACCAGGGGCCGCTTTCGACAGGCGTAATATATGGTTCGGGAGCGACATGGGGCACGCGAACCGGTGTCTCCACCTCGAGAAAGCCCTGGTCCTTGAAGAAAGCACGGGTCAAGTCGTTGATTAATGACAGGCGTTGCAGGTTGGGCTTCAGGCGAATAAGCCGGTTGCGGTCGTCTTCTATCATGGATTACTTCTTGGTGCTGATGCGTTCCGAGTATTCTCCGGTACGGGTGTCGACCTTAATTACGTCGCCGTCTTTGATAAAGGCGGGCACCGCTATTGGATAGCCTGTCTCCAGGACCGCAGATTTCATTTGCGGGGCGACCGTCGCCGCTTTGACCGCCGTTTCGCTCTGTGTTATCTCGAGTTCAACGAACGTCGGCAGTGTAACGTCGATAGGCTGCTCACCCAGCATCAGTATCGTGACCAGTGTGCCCTCTTTCAGGTATCCCTTCTGGTCGCCTAGCAGATCCTCGTCGATAAGAAACTGCTCGAAAGTTTCGGTGTTCATGAACACGTAGTGTTCCCCGTCTTTGTAGAGGTATTGAGCTTCGATGCTGGTTGTGTGAGTCTCCTCGACCTTTTCACCGGAGTGATAGGTGCGGTCGACGGTGCTGCCGTTAAGCAGATTTTTCAGCTTGAGGCGGTAGATGGCCCGACCCTTCCCCGGTTTCATGAATTCGGCTTCAACGACATTATAAGCGGTGCCATCGATTAGTATCTTGGTGTTTTTACGTATATTTTCGATTTCCATTCCTACCTCTTGCTTCAAATCACGCAGAATGAATCAACTGGCCGTAAATTCCATTGAGCTTCTCGTGTATTAGATATTATAGCAGTTGTTCCTGTGAGTGGAAAGTTCGAATTTCCTGAGGTTCTTAAGACCAGAGTCGCACCGTGGAATAGCCCGCTTAATTTTCCCAAAAGCCCAACGGAGGAGAGGCGCTCTGGCAGGGGTCAGGCCGATTGCTGCGCTCGTAAATATATGCTAGTATAGAGTCTGTCGGGGTGTAGCGCAGCCTGGTAGCGCACCTGAATGGGGTTCAGGTGGTCGACGGTTCAAATCCGTCCACCCCGACCATTTTCCAAAGCTAAAATTGATGTTTTAACCATATACATCAGCCTTCGTAACCGGTTTTGCCATAAAGA
>JAQTTS010000215.1 GCA_028710655.1 Dehalococcoidales bacterium | reverse complement strand
GATAAAAAGTACACCCGTCTGTAGACCTTCCCTT
The DNA here is from genome assembly GCA_028710655.1 of Dehalococcoidales bacterium. The sequence goes on along the minus strand of JAQTTS010000215.1, from coordinate 4,275 downwards.
GAAAGGTTATTCAATCCGAGCAGGTGGCGGCTTCCCCTCGTCGTGACTGCATCGGGGAACATGGCGAGCCTGTTCCGGGAAAGGGTGCAACTTTTTACTTCGAGAACCATCTCTCTTCCATCGCGCCTGAGAGAAAAATCAAACCTGCTCTCCCCGAACGCAACCTCACGCCTGATAATCTCCGCATCCTCCCATCCTGGTATCAGTTTCCGCCGGAGGAGGATCTCCGCCACATCGTTCGTCATGTGTGTATGAAGGAGTACCGGTATCCCCTCTTTCTCGACTGCCATGACAGTATGCGTCATTTTGACGGAAGGGGGGTTTCTCTTAACATAGAGCGTACAGCCGGGAACAAGCAATTCCCATAACCTTCCCGGATTTGGGAGATAAGCGCTGACATGTCTTCCGCTGAGCTCACACTCCACCACAAACCTGTTCGGCCTCCTTAAAAAATCCGCCTGCTCCAACCTGTCATTAACGATCCGCATCAAATAATTATAACAGATTGGCAATGAAAAATGTGAGCGGCGATTACAGGAAAAGGTAGGCCAGGATAACGGCGATGACGAGGCTGGGCAGCATATTGAGGATGTTCAACCTTTTTATCTCCAGGATGTTGATGCCGAGGCCGATAAGGAGCAACCCCCCCACCGCGCTCAGTTCATTTATCAGCACAGCCGTGAAGAACTGCTGGAGCGACGCAGCGAACAGCGTTATCCCTCCCTGGTAGACCAATAGCGGCAGCACGGAGAAGATGACCCCGAGGCCCAGTGACGCTGACAGCGCAAGCGAGCTGAATCCGTCGAGGACTGACTTCGCAATAAGGAGATTCGGCCTCCCTCCAAGCCCTTCTTCGATGGCTCCAAGAATCGTCATAGAGCCCATGCAGAACAAAAGAAAGGCGGTGACGAACCCTTCCGAAAAGCTCTTGTTTTTCGACCCTATTTTATGCTTTATGCGTTCGCTCAGCCTGTCCACATGTTTTTCGATACCGATCAGCTCTCCTATGATCGAGCCCGGAACGATGCTGAATATCATCACAAGAAAATTGCTCGTCTTCGCCGCCATGGTAAAGCCGAGGAAAAGCGTGAATAATCCGATGCACTGGAAGGCAATCTTCGTCAATCTCTCCGGAAGCCTCGCATGGATCGCAAGACCGATAAGGCTCCCGAGTATGACGGTCCCAACGTTTATGAAAGTGCCCAGCATAGCTATGTATAAACCGTCCTGTACAATTTCTCAAACAAAATTCTTCCGAACACTGCCGAGATCAGTTCAGGAAGGATAGGCATCAACTCGCGTTCTTACGCAACACAATATTGATTCCCTTCCAAGTCGTGACCACTTCCCCGGCATGATTCAGCACTTCTACTAATCCTTTAACCACACCTCTATCGGTTCTGGATTCTGAAGGCCTGACCTCCAGAATGGTCAGTCTCACCGATAGTTCGTCACCGGGACGTACCGGCTTCAACCATCGCAGTTCATCCACTCCCGGGGATCCAAGGTTCGCCAGGTTAGAAAGGCGGTGGTCGACGAGCAGCCGCATGGCCATGGCAGCCGTGTGCCATCCGCTCGCAATGAGTCCCCCAAATGAGGTCTTCTTGGCCGCTTCGGGATCAGTATGAAAGACCTGTGGATCATATTGTGATGCAAAATCGACCATTGCCTTCTCATCTACTACGATCGATCCGAATTCATAGACTGAACCCGGTACGTGATCCTCAAGGTACAGGACTCTGGGGCGTTCTGTTGCTGAAGTATTGATCAAGTTCTCCTCCTCTTCGGCAATTATCTCCTTCGTGTACAATGCACATCTGGCTGCCGATCCACAAAGTCTCTTTCATTGATTACCACAGAAGGGAACGACTTTCAACCACAAGCAAGAATGATAATTTTAGTTGCATCGTTCATTACTGCCACTTTTCATCGGGTATTCGGGTATAATGAATTGTCTTGACAAGATTGCGCGGAAAAAGGATAATGGAAACTGATGTGTAACTAGCTAACATAACAAGAGAAAGCAGGATATGTTACCCAGAAAATAACCAGACTATGTCAATTCATGCCGCTTCCTCCAAAGTTTCTATGGTTACCTTGAAGCCGAGGCTCTGAAGTCTTTTCTGATGATAACGGACAAGATGCTGCTTGTTGATCTTATCAAAATAATCGGGACCAAGGTCATAGTAAGGGGTCTTGTATTTGAGAATATGGTAGGCAATGATGAGGATACTGTGGGCTATGGCTACGATTGCCTTCTTCCTCCCTCTCCGCTTGGCAAGTCGCTGATACCTGGCTCCGAGGTAGGAGTTTTTTGAGTTGCCGCAGGCATTGGCTGCCTCTGTGAGGACCCGTTTCAGATAGGGATTGCCCTTTCGTGTTTTTCCGCTTTTATGCTTTCCAGCACTCTCGTTATTCCCCGGGCAAAGTGCCGCCCATGACGCAAGGTGTTTCTCGGTAGGGAAGGCGTCCATGTTGACACCTATCTCGGAGATGATGGTCTCGGCCACCCGCACGCTGATTCCCAGGACTTCATCGAGCAATTCGACTTCTTTTTGGAAAGGGGCCATGTAGGTGGTTATCTCCTTGCCGAGCGTAATGATCGTTTCATCGAGGAAGTCGATGTGGCCGAGGATCGTGGCAAGGAGCATGCGGTGGTGAGGCGTGAAGCGCCCTTCAAGCGCCTTCCTCAACTCTGGGAGTTTCTTCCGTAGCACACCCTTGGCAAGATCGGCGAGGACATCAGGGTCGGTGGTGCCTTCAAGGAGGGACCTAAGCATCGCTTGGGCAGAGACGCCCATGACATCCGTGGCAACAGAGGTTAGTTTGATGTTCGCGGTTTCGAGGAGTTTGTGGAGGCGGTTCACCTCCCGTGTCCGTTCACCGATAAGGGAGGTGCGGTACCGGGTGAGATCCCTGAGGTCTCTAATCTCCACAGGAGGGACGAACCCCCCTTTAAGAAGGCCGTGTGCCAGCAGATCGGCTATCCACTCACAGTCGCGGACATCGGTCTTTCTTCCGGGGACCGCCTTCATGTGGGCCGCATTCACGACGAGCAGGGTGAAAGAACCCTCAAGAATGGCGTAGATGGGTTTCCAGAAGATGCCGGTGCTTTCCATGGCTACGTGTGTGACCGAATGTGAACGTAGCCAGTCGGACAGGACCATCAGATCTCCGGTCGTTGTCCCGAAGGTCTTTACCTGCCTCTCGACTGACCTGCCATGATCAGCAACGCGGACACAGGCGAGAATCTTCTTCTTATGGACATCCAAACCTGCACACCTTGCATAGACAACTTCCATGGCTCCCTCCTTATCTGTCTTGTCTCCAAGGAATGCCGAACAAAGAAAGAGTTTACCCAGCGTGCTCCCTCATAAGTTGAGGGGCAACAATTCAGGGTGCCTTAACGGCATTCGGGTCACGTTACGTAACGGGCTTGCGGCACCAAACAAATCCGACCTCTCTTCAAGGAGATATCATATGATACCACACAGAAGCCATTTTCATGAGTCGGGGTGCCCGGAAGGGCATGGACGTTACGTATAGCACCTACCAATCGACTATACGGCATTTAGGCTTTGATCGTAGATTACCGATTAAAAGAGTGGCCAGTCAGTGACGGAAATTCGTTTTTCTAAATATGTTGTGAATCGTCAAAACAGAATATGCAAAAGGTGCTGCCAATTTTTCTATAAATACAAAATAACCAACAGGAACCCCATTGCCATGACCTCAATAACAACGCTCACCATCAATGCGAATAATAATTGATTGAAATTCTGCTCAAAAATTGTTATAAATAATGTAGTAAGACGTTGTAATCAATAATACAGCAAAACTGTAAAGCTAAAAGGTTGCTGTTCTGATTGTTCACTAATAATGCTTTATAAAATACTGTTTAACAACGATTTACATATCAAAACGAGGTGGAGGTCAAAATGCCGAAACATATTGCAAGATTAACGGGAATCGTCGTAGTGCTCTTTGCCGTCACGGTTTGGGCGCAGACACCCCAGCAAGTCGAGCAGTGCCGTGCCCAGGGTAAGAAGTCTTGGGAACAGGTGACCCAGCTTATGCAGCAGATCGGTGCATCCGGAAATATTTCGCCGGATCAAGCAGAGGATATTTCACGCCGTATCAATGCAATCACGCAATACGTGAAATCATGCGAGCAGATTGCACAGAGGGTGGCAGCGGCCCCTGCTTCTGATCCGCGGTTGGCCCAGTGCCGTACACAGAATCAGAGGGCCTTGGAGGAGGCTGCCCAGCTTGTTC
>JAQTTS010000214.1 GCA_028710655.1 Dehalococcoidales bacterium | reverse complement strand
TGGTGAGCTTATCGGCATGGCGGTGACGGGCACGGTTGTGAGGGCCGATGGCGGCATGGACTGGGCCTGTATGCTACGCAACCTCACCGCGTCCTACACCTGGCCCACCTAAAGGAGAGTGGAATGAAAGTGAGAATTGTAAGCCCTACGGGACACGCCAGCGACACCAGGATTGAGACGGAAACGGGTGAGATGCTGGAGAACGTTCGGGAGTTTCGCCTTGAGGGTACTGCCGGTGAATTCAACGTCGTTCACCTGATCCTTATCAATGTTCCCGTTGACGTGGCGGCCTATGTGACAGATATCGAAGCACTGTCACTGGAAGGGGTAGGCAATGAGTGAGGGGTTCTTTGTCATCAAGGAGAATGGGGAAGACAAGCGGTATGATCTTGGCCCTGGTGCGAGATACGCTCAGGATTTTGAGACTATTCGCATTTGGGATGATGTGAATACCTACGTGGTCAACCCCAGTTGTCTGGTGGCCCTGTGCGTGCGCAATCAGGGTCCGGTAAGGCGGTAGAGCGTGGGGGTAGTTAACGCTGCCCCCCGCTTTGCACAAATGAAGAGACGAAAGGAACAGAATAAGATGAGTAAGCGATTGCCGTCTATTGAAGTTAGCGAAGCTATCCCCCTGTCCCGCTACGACGAGAGCAACGAGACGTGGGTACAGTTCCAGCGCCCGCGCCGATGGGAGCGGGAGCAGATCAGCCAGATCCGCGCCCGGTCGGTTCTTGAGTGGGACACCGAAAGCCAAGGTACTGTCAGGCAGCGGGACATTGTACCCGAGGACGTGCTTGACAGTGAGCGTGTGGCCCTCTGCTTGGTGGACTCCAACCTCTGTAGTGAGGAAGGGGAGCAATTGTTTGTCCCTGGTAAGTCGTGTCGGCAAGCCAAGAAAGCGTTGCTGCCCGGCATCAAGGACAAGTTCTATTCTGCTTGGCACGATCTTCCTGACGATGTAGCCCAGGAGATTATCGAGAAGCTGGTAGAGTGGCATCCCCCGTTTAACTGGAGAAACCCTAGCCTGGGGGAAGCCTAAAGCTGGAGCTTATAGAGAGTGTGACTAAGTACTGTACAGATTACACTCTCTATAAGCGTCGGGTGAGCGAGGACCGGGAGAAGTTTCAGGGCATGAACGTGGACAAGATGAAGCGCCCGGTCCCGCCTCCCTACTTGGCACTCTGGTTTGAGCTGCAACGATGGCCCGGTCATCTTCTGTCCGAGGGCGGTCTGTATGACCAACCTGACTGGACGTGGGAGATGGTAGATCTGGCCGGGATGGTATATAGGGAGAAGACAGGTGTCTGATCTGCTAGATAGATTGCGGTCGCTAGGTATCGAGTATGAGCAGGGGCCGTATGGTCAACCTCTGTTGCGTCTCCCTGGTAGCAGGCAGTTTGTAGCTCCTACGGGCGTGGTCAAGCCCCTTGCTGGCGTTGAACAGAGCGCCATGCAGCGCCTTGAGGAAATGTCAGCAGGATGGGTGCAGGGTATCAAGTCCGAAACCCCTCTCACACCAGAAGAGCGTTACGCACAAGCAGAACCAGCAATTCGTGCATCATTGCGTCAAGAGCCCCGGTGGGCCGAGAACTGGCAGCAGGCATACCCCCAACAGTTGCAGGCCCGCCGGGCGTCTACCTATGCCGTCTCCACAGAAGAAGGAGAGTACATATCTCCCTGGGACTTGCGTTCCCAGTTTGGCACGGAGGGGCGGTTCTTTAGACCGGGTGGGGGCAGCGACGAACGGGACGTAGCGGGCAAGATGACAGGCCGCCGTGAACCGCTACGAGCCATAGACGTAGGCACGATAGCCACAATCCCCGGCGTGGTACAGCAGGGAGATGAATACCGTTTTGGTGCCCCGGCGAGCAGAGCAGTAAAGCAGATCCAACTCGCCGCACAGGAGAAAGTGGGCTTCCTGGGACGAGAAGAGGAAACATCATCCATCATCGCGCAGAAAGCCCTTGCGCCAGAGACGGGATACAGAGCGAATGTATCCTTTGCCTATGGTGTGCCCAACCTTTCTGGGCAGGGCTATAGGCGTAGGGGTTGGACGCCTATCGGTGAGACGGTTCAGAGTATCGAGATCCCCAAGGAAGATGTAGCTCGGTTGGAGTTGGGAGAGGCCGGGCGCATGGTGACGCAGGGCCACGGCATTGTACCCTTTGCGGTTGGCGGTGTGCCATATACGTTCAGGGCACCCGAGAACTGGGATAGGGCACTACTACAATCTATTACCAAGAGGGAGCAGGGCGGTAAGACCTTTGTAGACCTGGGCTGGCAGATGCAGGGAGGTGGAGTCTCCCTAAAGTGGGGGGGCGTCAAGTCACAGGAGCCAGAAGCAGATATGGAACGTATGTTCCCCACGGCTGGCGATGTTGACTTTCTGACAAGCGATATCAAGAATCCGCGCATGGTGGCGGGCATGGTCCTGGGCGCTATGCCTACCGAAGAACTGCAACGGAGGGCTGCTGCGTTTGGTGCCACGTTGCAGACAGAAGGCGGGCGCGTTCGATGGGGGCCAGAGAATGACCCGGCCCTCTCTGCTGTCTTTATGCAGCTTGCCACGGAGAATCTACAACCCTTGCCCTGGCAGCAGACCGTGGCGAGGGGCAACCTGTTTCCCTTTGCTCTAGGTAAGGCCATGAGTGCCTTGCCCGAGGGCGTGAGGGAGAAACTGCCTGCCTTTATCCAGAGGGCAGCAATCCCCGGCGTTCAGAGTATCCAGAGCCAGGGCCGGGGTATGTATCAAGTCGCCGGGCAGGGTTACGAGATTCGACTGCCAGCCCTGGTACAGCTCAGGCGGGAGTGGGAGTATGGTCGCACCAGACTAAACCCTGAAGAGATGGCCCGCATGTGGGAGATGCAGCCCGAGGTTGCTATGGGCCTGGAACGTGCCGCCGGTCCTATCCGTGAGCCATTTGCCCAAGCGATTCGCCATACCCGTTTCCTGGGTGGAGAACTAGAAACCCCCGGTGCATCGCGCGATATTGGTTCTCTGAATTGGGCAGCGATTCAGGAAGAGGCGATGAGGGGAGTAGGAGCACAGAAGTTGCAGGACGTTCCCCGCGCAGCTTTGGCAAACATCGCGGCAGAACAGTGGGGCGACGTGGGTGAGTCTATGTCAGTGTCCACCAGCCAGGGCATGCGCTATCTAATGTCACCTACTGCAATGGCGAGGATCGGCGCATCGCAGACTACAACCGTGGGTAGTGGTACAGCGGTAGATGAGGTTAACCCCCTGAACCTTGCCCATCAAAGGGCCATGCTTGCGGGCGCGGCTATGCAGGGTGCGGCTTCTACCGGGGCAGAGGACGTGTTTCTCTCTGCCTATAAGCGATACCAGGATGAGCTAACAAAGTTTGCTTCCAGGCCGGGAGTACAAGAGAGGGCCATAGAGACACCACTAAGACAGGCAACGGAGGGTACCTACATCGGTTCGCTTGCCCTCAATCCGGGTGAGCTGTTGCTGAGTCGGGAGCGCCTGGCCCGTATGTGGCCCGAGCTTAGAGACGACGAAACTTACCAGCAGTTTCAAGAGATGCTGGAACAGAAAGCCATGCTTGGCACCGGACACCGCCGACCTGTATCCGACATTCGGCAGATTGGCGGGGTGCTTGGCCTGATAGGGGAGGGCGAGTATCGTCGCCGTGGTGGTGCTCTTGCCCTTGAGGGTAACGAGATGGTGGTATCCCTGATGGATGCTGCTATCAACCGTGGCGACTTTGATGCTGATCGATTCATGGCCCTGATGAGCGCCAACGTTATCTTCGGGGAGAATGGCCCACGGTGGGCCAATGCGGGAGAGCTGCGAGAGCAGCTAGGGTACTACGATCCTAGAACAAAACGGTATAAGGCAGCACCCACAGAAGCGCCGAGCCTTGTCCAGAGGGCTCTTGAGAATCAGCGAGTTCAGACCTTGCTCACCGGGTTTGAGGCCGTGTTGCCTGGGGCCATGAGAGACAGGATGCAAGCCTTTACTGCCTCAAAGCTGTATGCCCCTGTCCTTAGAGAGCTTGGAGAGATAGGCTTTGGGGAGGCAGAGGCAAAGCAGTTCCTTGGTCGTGGCCTGGGTATCACCCGCTGGCTGTCTGGTGCCAATGAGGGCAGTAACGAGATCGCCAAGTGGATTCAGGATATCCAGAAGGGCGCATCCCCCGAGAGGATTCTGAGTAGGATACAGGAGTCGTTTGCATCGTCGTTTACTACCGAGGAGATGCGCGGGGGAACGGAGCACGACGTTCAGAGCAAGGCCCTTATGGGCATCATGTACAATGCCGATCTCCGTCAACTGGTGCCCGCCATGCGTACAG
>JAQTTS010000213.1 GCA_028710655.1 Dehalococcoidales bacterium | reverse complement strand
AGGTGTATCGAATCATACTCATCCAGGATGAAACGGGCAACCGGACCATCGAGACATGGCCGACGATCTACTGGTCCGGCGGGCTTGCCCCGACGTTGAGCACGGACGGGAACTCCATCGACATTGTAACCCTGCTATACACAGGAACAACGTATTACGGCGATTTTTCAAAGAACTTTGCGGTTCCCGCGTAAGGAGAACAACGAATGGCGACCATAACATTAAGACCTCTGACCGATGCAGGGCCAAACACGGCGGTTCCCTCATCCGGTTCCAACCATTACGCACTGGTCCGCGACGCCAGCGACAGCACAAGCCTGTTTAGCAACTTGGTTGATACTGGCGAAATTTTCACCTTTGATCAAACCTCCGAGACCGGAACGATCAATAGCGTAACATTTTATTACCGGGGCGCAAGGTCCGGTCAAGGCACGGCAAGGTTTGAATTGGATTCCGAGTCCCTCGAAAGCCTTACGGCCTATACGATATGGTCAGACATCACAGTGGGTTTAAAAACGAACACATGGGTTCCTTCTGTGTCGTGGACTTGGGAGAAGATCAACGCAATCAAGGCAGGTTATTCCGCTACCGTAAATGCGGGAACGGAATTTACGATGACGGATATATGGGTCATCGTGGACTACACGGCTCCACCCTCAACGCCTACCGGAGTAACGGCTTCCGACGGAACTTACATGGATAAGGTTGCGATCAGTTGGTCTGCCGGATCTGGTGGCGGGCCGGTTACGGGTTACTACGTTTACCGAGACGGGGAGGAAATAGAGGACACGGCTTCTACATCCTATGACGATGAGGATGCGGTTGCAGGAATTGTCTATACCTACACGGTGAAGGCTTACGGGGACGGCGGAACGAGTGCCGCCAGCGACGGCAACACCGGCTTTATGGAACGGAGCAACCTGTTCACATTTCACGGATAGATTATGCTGACAAAAAACTCATCAGGAACAGGCGCGATAGTCAGAACAACAGGCGCGAAGTTGACCACGCCGGATATAGGCGCGGCAACGGCAACGAGCATCACGACGGCTGCGCTGTCCGTTACGGCCCTTAGCAATGGGAAAATCCCCTATCATGTGAGCGATGCAAGCGGGCTGGCCGACGGGCCGTCAAAGACGGATGTTGACGATGCGGTAACGAAAAAGCACGCCGCTGTCACCATCGACGGAACATCCCCGTTGTCGTTGTCTACCCAGGCGATCTCTCTCAAGAACAACGCAGGTTCCCCCGCTGCGGTCACGGCGATTGACACTGACGGGACGCTGGCCGGGAACGCGGATACGGCCCTTGCAACCCAAAAGGCGACCAAGACCTATGCAGACCTGAAACTTGCCAAGGCATCCAACCTCTCCGATGTTTCCAGCGCGGCCACAGCGTTCACAAATATCAAGCAATCTGCGTCAACATCCGCCACGGGTGTCGTCGAGCTTGCCACGGTAGCGGAGGCGGTTGCCGGGACCGACACTTCCCGTGCCGTGACTGCGGATGGTGTTGCCGCGTCTGCCGCCGTCGTGAGCAGCAATAAAGGCTTCGCGCAAGCCGTGAACATGACCTATGCCGCGTCGGGAAGCAGTGGAATCTTTATCGGGGATGATGCAGACCTTGATTTCGGAACAGAGGATTTTACGCTGGTGTGGCGTGGTTCTCTACCCGATTACACGCCCTCTACCGATGCCGTCCTTATGCAAAAGACGGATGGGACAAACGGCTGGCTATTGCAGGTGGATACGACGGGCGTATTGCAGTTGCTTCTCAACGCGGAGGCTGCAAGATCGTCCACTGTTGCGCCGACTGTTCTGGACGGAACGGCGCATGAGTTTGCCTGTGTCGTGACACGGGAAACCGCTGCCGTCGCAGGATCGGTCGTGTTCTATACAGACGGCCTTCCCCTCGGAGCGTCCGTTGCCATAACCGCCGGAGCACCGACAACCGTCAACAATGCCGTTTCCCTGTATGTCATGGGAACCAGCGCAGCAAGAACCGACGGAGCCTGCTCATTCACTGCCGCTTTCAACAGACGCCTTACCGCCGCCGAAGTCCTCGACCTATACCGAAACGGGGTAAAATATGCCGACAAGTGGGGATCGCAGACACCTGTATATACGAGCGACTTCAGCGCGGGTGCAGATTCATGGAATGTTGCATCCGGCGCAACTCGCACAGGAAACACGGATAGCATCAACGGCTCTGATAACTGGCTGAAAGTCGAGCGAACCAGCGGAACGGGGCCTGCACATATATCGAGATCAACGATTACTGCATACAAATCAACATCGTGTATGGTAACAATCTACAACGATGCGGGCAGCAGCATTGAATATTTTATGTTTAGTATCGGCGGCGGCAATACATACGCAAGCAGTCCTTTTGCCGTTGCTGCCGGAGCAGAAGTAACAAGTCCATTGCTACCGATTGTCAACGGGTCTCAAAGCGCGTCAATCTATATCATGCCCTGCAATGCCGCCGGAATCACCGTTAAGGTTGCGGAAGGCGTAAAGTGGTATATCAAGAACATAAACGTCTATCAAACCGGGGCCGTCCTTGCCCTTGAACCGGAGGGCATTGAATCGTCGGCATGGAAGGATAGCAGCGACAACGCCCTTGACGCCACCTACCCCGCTGCCGGATCGAGCTTTGTCAGGCGAACCAACACGCTCTCCTATACCGCATCCGCACCGCTGGATATGGATGCGGGCAATATGTCTTTGGTGAATGACGCGGCAGCAACAATCACAGAGGTTGACACAGGTGTTCTTGCCAATAGCGACACGGTAATTCCTACCAGCAAGGCCGTATTGACTGCAATGGCAGCGGCGTCTACACACGCGCAGCAGCACTCCATTACGGCCACTGCGGACCACACCAGCACGGCAAGCGAGGGCTATGTTCTAATCGGTGATGCAAACGGTCTCCCCGTATCGGGAACGAATACGGATGATGAAATTGCGGCAGCGGTGACGGCAACCCATACGCAGGACACGGACACCGACCTCGGAACATTAGGCACAAAGAACCCGCCGATTGACGCGGACAAGGCAATCTACCGCGACAGCACGGCTTCGGATGCGCTTGTCACCTCAACATGGACGCAGGTCAAGGCGTTCCTGAAAACTTACTTCGATACCGTCTATCTCACCGGGGATGTCTTTTACGGAAGCAATTATGCCAGCCTTGCGGATGCGCTGACCGCAGCGGAAGGCGGAACGCTGATTATAGATTCCGATTTTACCACCGGAACGGACGAAATCCCCTCAACGGTATCCGTGGAAGTGAAATACGGTGCGGTTATAACGGTTTCTACGGGAGCGACCTTGACCATCAGCGGTCCGTTTAAGGCGGGGCCGTATCAGGTCTTTTCCTGCACGGGGACGGGGAAAGTGGTGTTTGGAGCAGGGGCCGTCACTGAGGTTTACGCTGAATGGTGGGGGGCGGTAGCCAATGATGCTACGGATGATTATGCTGCCGTACAAGCCGCAATAAACGCAATTACCGACCAAGAATATACCTCCGGCATTCTTAGACTGCTTGCCGGTATTTATAGAATATCGGCGACTCTTATAGTTAAAAGGGGATGTACCATTACAGGTTCCGGTAGGGGTAGACCACACGATGCTACCTATGAAGGGACGGGAACAGTGCTATTGTGTACCGCCAATACTACTCTTCTGAAAGTAGACCAGACGGTGCTCTCGCTTAATGCTTATCAAAACCATTTCTTCCGACTTAGCAATCTGAGATTAGACATCTCAACGACAGCAACATCTGGTGCCTACGGATTCGACGCAGGCACAACCAATGGGATTATGTCTGTGGTTACAGAAGTAAATATAGGTGCTTTCTATATTGGTATGTACACGAATGGGGCCAGAATTTGGGCCACTCACATGTTTATCAACAACACGGTAAATGATGGAGTATGCTATGTAACGTCCGACCAGATTTATCTTCATGCGGTCATTGTAGTGGCTGCTGGGAATAATGGGATAACTTGCAGCGGGTTATATGCCAGAGTGATTGAGTGTGAAACCTTTGGCTGCGAGGGGTGGGGGGCAAAGATTCATGATGGGGAGATTATTGGCGGATACTTTAATAATGACAGATTAGGAGAGATCTATGTTTACCATGCTTCTGAGTATGGACTAGCACTTAATATAACCGGGGCTGTTATACAATATGCCGGGAAAGATCCAGATGGATGGTTTACCACCAACACAACGGCACCTGCGATAAAGGTTGAGACTTATTCTTCTAATGTAGGGCCTGTCAATATATCTAATGTGTGGATAGATGAGC
>JAQTTS010000212.1 GCA_028710655.1 Dehalococcoidales bacterium | reverse complement strand
CGCCCGGTTCAAGGGCAGCCATCTGCTCCGCGACCCAGGCCCGCCATTTCTCGTTATCACGGAGTTTCTCACCGTCAACTTCTGGCAGATACTTATACTGTCCGAGCGCGTAGAATCCTGATTGCTGTCTCTTTCCCATTTTCAAATGTACCCAGCCTGCCTCTCCCTGGCGCTGGTAGACGAACACTCGCTCATTGACCTCAGGGGTGTCTTCGAGTTGGTCCAGAATGTCGCACTCGCCTTGGCCAGTGAGAAGCATCGATTTCACGGCCCGTAAAAACAAAGGTGCTCTCCTGACCATATAGGTGCCTTTGCAGTGGCCATCAATAAGAACCAGCATGCTGATCTCTAAAGGCCCATCGGCTTTCTTCATAGCATCCAACTCGACAGCCATATTGCGCGGACATGTGTATATCAAAGTTCATACGTTGCCTCCTACAGAAAGGGGACATTCCTTTACCGATCTGGCGTCGGGGTCCCACACGAGCACAGTTTTCGGTTGACCCTCAACCTCGATGACCAGGACGGCATCTCTTATAATGAAGCAAGAAAGGAGATATTCAGCCCTCTTTCTGGCGCCCATCTGGTCAGGGTCGCCCCATTCCACGGGTTTAGCCAGTTCGGTTAGAGCCTTTTTAAACCAGGCGTTTATGGAAGAGCTCCGGTCCATCCCGAAGTCTCGCAGGTCGCCCCAGATACTCACGTATCCCCAGTTGGCTTGATTATTATCTATGTCGGTGTAGGGGCTTACCCGGTACTGGAGGCTTCCTTCGCTGCCCATTGGGACGTTACAATTGTCCCAGGCCTCTGCCGGGGAATCGTAGTCACAGGTGTTACCGAGGGCCTTCTTTATGGCGGTCATTATGATTTCGTTCTTCCAACCGGGGCCATCGCCCCCTCTTACGAGTACCCGGAAGTTATCCAGTCTGATGATACCGGCCACGTGCGTCCATTGACTCATACATCTCACCCCTTACTGGCGCGCAAGAGCCCTCAAGAAGTCGTCATGCCCTAGCAGGACATAAATTTGTCTCATTTGCCACCTGGGTAACCCATTCACCCCGGGTATTTGTGTACGGCCGTCCGATGAACAGGTGGATCGGCAGCGCCCAATCGTTTATCGAAATACCCCATGCAAAAGACATTACTCTTTAGCCTCCAGGGCAAGCTCTTTGAACGTGTCCAGCCACTTGAGTTGGACCACCTCAGTCCACGAGTCACTGAAAAGCGGCAGTATGATAACATCCCCCCGCCTCGGCTCAGGTGTCGGCTTGATAGTCTTCGAAACACCCGCCGGCGCCGGCACAGAATTGGGTGGAGTCTCCTCGGTCTTTGGCCTGAATGCCGCGCGTTGGTCTCGTGGCACCCGTGACGGACACACCGGCACCTCACAAAAGCGATGGCCATCGTGTTCATGGCCATACTCGCATTTCAAGCACTTCTGCCCACGCCGATTACGGGACTCTTTTAGATGGTCTGGTCCCTTCCGTGTTACGTTGCCCTCTTCTTGCTCCATATTGCGCCCCTTCACGCCCAGGGTCTTATTGAGTTCGGCTGCCCTGGCTACGTATTCCGGTGTGTACTCGGCCACCTCGTACTTGATCTCACCGCACTGGCACGTGCCTTTCAGTATCCCATCCTCGTACTTTACCAGGTAGAAAGAGTGTACGTGACCGGCCATGTCGATGAAATCTCCCTATGGAATAGTGCTTCCGTCAAGCTCAAATTCGGTGATGTGCGCATAGTCACTGTAGGAAATGACGCCCCTCCAAAATCCATCTTCTTCCTCCCACGCGTAATGACCCTGCAAAGCAGCCTTTGCCTTATCTAGTGTCGAATAGACCCCTACGATAGTTTGGTCACTCTCAAGCACATACACTTTGATGCCCAACCATCACCTTCTATGTCTACGGAATTGTTGTTCCGCCTGACTCACCTTGCTTCTTTTGCACGATAGCCTGCAAGCGAGCTAGCTTACGATCAGCGCGAGCTAGCTTACGATCAAGCTTCTCTATTTTTGCGTCCCGTCTACGAACCTTCCATCTCACGTAATGCAAGCGGCATTCAAGCCAAAACGTGTGGATGTGCTTAACCAAGAGCTGAAGATTCATAACGAAGAGCTGAAGATCCATAACGAAGAGTCGCAGGCGGACACTAAGCCAGCCAACGGAATAGCCGAAGAGATACACAAGTCTATACGCTAGGTCAGTTATCGGGTCATCCATTGCCGTTCTTCACCTCCAAGTACCCAATTGCAAACCAGCCGTCGCTCCATGGTGTTACTCCTTCAGCTGTCCTGGCCTGCACCAGATGGATAGTCGACCTACGGCCACCCGATACTTACGGCTGGCCAGGTCGTACAGTTGCACCACACCAATTTTGCCGTAAAAGATGCCTTCTTTTACGACTCTGACCTTGTCGCCGACCTCAAACTTTTTTCTTGGCATTGTCGCTGGTCTCCCTGGGCGGCTGCACACTCGCGAGCGGCTTGGGCAAACCGTTTGCGCATCGCATCGCGGGTTTCAAGTTGCCGTGCTACGCACCAGACACTGCCAACCATCATCACAGCCACACGATACCTGCGGCTGGCCAGGTCGTACTGTCTGATTACGCCAGTATGACGGAAAAAGGGCCCCTTCTGCAGGATTCTGACTTTATCACCAATCTTATACTTTCTTCTGGACATTGCGGTTGATCCCCTCAATAGCCTCCAGGTAATCGGAAGAGAACCACCCCTCGCCCAGTGTCGGTACCCTCACCAGGTACTTCCGGCTGGCCGTATCAAAGCCGGCAATGGTACCCCAGCAAAACCGCAGGGGCCCCTCCCTGGTAACCCTCACCATATCACCGAGCTTGAATTTACGATTGCTCATGCTTCTTTTCAGGTGTCCTGGATCAGGCCACCGAGGCGGGTCATAACTCGCCCTCCTCCGGAGAGTCTTCGGAGAATTCGTCTGAGTAATCCTTGGAGAATAGCCCCGGCGAGCGCTCCTCATCGGTGGGCGGACGGACCTGGACGATTTTCCCTGTGTCGGCGCGTACCTCTTCCACAACCGTTCCGTCACCGGCGATGTAGATTTCAATGTCAGTGCCCCTGAGCTCTTCCCCGGTTGATATGGTATTGGCCAACCGTGCCTGCTTTGAGAGAAGCGCCGACATCTTGGCCTTCATCTCATCTTTGATTTGCTTGTACTCTGCTTGAAGATGTGCCATCTCGGAAAAGGTAGCTGTCAGTTCCTTGACCTTCTGGCGGATATCCTCTCCAGATAGCAGGTAGGGCAACTCCCGGCGTTCCGTGCGTACCAGGTGTCTTCCGAAAGGCGGTGATAGGATATCGCCTTCGGCCTGGTTGCCCGGTTCGCCTTCCTGGGCCATAGCGCCATTCCCACCCGATTCCGTTCCCGGGGCAGTCTCCTGTGTCACTGTCTCTCTTGCCGTAGTCCTCTTTCTAGCCAATGCTCCCTCCTTACTATTTTAGCTGTCAGTGGTTGACTACGCTTTGATACCAAGCCTGACCAATTCACGGTCTATTACAGCCAGAGCCGCATCGCCGATCCCCTTGATGGAGTAGGTACGCCGCTCGTCCAGCAACTCGCAGGCGTATTTAACCCTTCCCCTTCGGAGGGCATTGTAGACGCGGGGCGGCAGCATCATCTCCTCGATGCGAATTGTCCTTGCCCTGTCATCCAGGTTTTGTGGAGGAGCCGGTCGGCCGCTGGCCAAAAGGGCAACCCCAGCAACGGTCATGTTGGATGAGCCTCGAAGCCGCTTAAGCGCCCGTGCCTCAAGTTGTTGCACCCGGGACTTGGTCAGGTGCAACTCAGCCCCTATGGCAGCCAGGGTACGCGGAATACCGTCCCTGAGCCCGTAGCGGAGCTCCAGTATCCTCCGGTCTCTCTCTCCGAGCGTGGAGAGGGCAGTTTCCAAAGCTTTACAGAGGTTCTCGATCAGGTCGTCCCCCCCGTAGATGGCATGGGCAAGCATGAACACACCTGGCGGGGTTATCTGACCTTCAAGGGCCTCCACTTCGATTGTTGATGTCTCGTTCATGAAGTCGCGCCCTCCTCCAGCATGCCTTCCCTCACTTCATAACCGAGCTCCTTACAGACATCCTCTATCTGCTTGGCGATGGCCTCTGCTTTTGCGCGCACTGCCCTGTCGCTCTCGTTGTTTAACCTCCAGTCATCCCCGCAATAAATATCCAGGCGGACGATACTTTCCGAGCGCCCTATTTCAGGCGAAACCCATACCGTATTGAAGGCAGAGACCACAGAGACTTGGCGGACATTTGGCGACATACTAGAACCTTGGCTTAAGAATGTTAGTCGCACAAA